>JBCDFY010000091.1:0-26048 GCA_039176995.1 Bacteroidota bacterium | reverse complement strand
TCAATACCTCTTTGTATCAATTTTTGTATTGAATGAAAAATCATGACGGTTTTACCAACTCTTCTAGGCCCCATTAATACAACAGCTCTTTTCACTTCTGTATTTACAATGTGAGGAAAGAATACGTTGAAGTATAACCTACGTTTCATCTCATCATAAAAAGTATCAATTGAGTTATGATTCCACCAAGGATTCTCAAAAATTATCCTCTCTATTATTTGTTGTTCTTTTATCTCTGAAAGAGCCATTTAAAATTATTTATTTATCCTTAAAAGGCTATTTTGAATCCTTATAAGCACAAAATAATAACCTTAAATTACAAAACAAAATATCTTCGAAGAAAAAAGTACTTCCTACTATCAGAGGTAAAATAAATATAGGTAGAAAGATTTTACTTAATAGTCTTGATATTCCACTCTCTCATTTGTACTATGAAGATATATTAGCGTATAGTATACATTCATAAAATTAAAACCTAAAAAACACCTTCGACACAACCACCCCGCCAACATTAAACCGCAGAAAAAACTTCCCTTGCCAAACATCTAAAAATTCAAAGGTGTTGGTTGTGGAATGGATGGTAGTTAGTTGTCTCCCCACTTCATCAAAGAGTTTTACTTCAACAGGAAGGCTTAGATCAGAAAGTACTTGAAATCCATTGCTATACATTCTTATATCATACTCAGGCAATCGCAACTCAAAGGTATTGACAGCATCCTCTTTAAACTTGATGTAATAAAGTTCTCTACCGACTTCCTCATCTTGTGTCCCAATAAAATACAAGCGATTTTCCAAAATGCCTACTGGAATAACTGATTGCAGCGAAGTGGAACGCTGTTCAAATTCGTAGAGTATTTTGTGCGTTCCACTGACTACATCCACGCTATGTATTTTAGGTGTAAAACCATTGGAAACACCCGAAGCAAAAAACACTAAACCCTCTTGCGACACCATATCGGATAGGAAAACATCCGTTTCAAATAGCTTATAAGTACCATTGACAGTTCCATCTGATAGGATAATGGACATATCAAAAGAACCTTCTTTTAGAGTTGTCAGAATTTGATCTTTCGTCACTACAAAAGGGATTTGTTCGTCTTGCGTCATACTCCAAAACGAACTCGTTTCATATAGATATTGGTCTTCTACTGTATCTCCTTTTATGGAATAGAGCCCACGCGAATTCATCCAAGCGAGATCAAAAGTTTCACCGATGTCTAGCACACGCTTAGGAATAAAATCTGTCCCATCTATGGGAAGTACATCAAATTGTTCGGTAGTAGAATTATAAAGATAAAAACCGCTCAATTCATCACTGATTGGACCTTCTATTGCAAGCACTAGACCGTTCTCCACTTCGCTGAAATAGGAAAAACGCATATTTGAAGAATTCTCTAATGTAGTTCTTGCCAAAAGACGAATACCGCTTTCCATAGCTTTGAAAATACGCAAGGTTTGATTGGTAATATCTATGTATGCCACTCCATCTTCAAACTTGGTCACCATATTTTCGAGTATAATCGAATTTGAAGAAGATACCTCTCTGATAAATCTCACAGTATTTCCATCAGTGCGGTAGAGTCCATTGTTGTATCTGAAAAATAAGTTTCCAGCTTCAGAGACAATCATCTCTCGTATTCGAGAAGAGGAAATGATCGTAGAATTTGGATGAGGGTCGAAAAATAGCTGTGTTCCTTCTGCTGTACCATCTGTTACCCACAGTGCTTCGTGGTTGGTATCATCATAAGCAGAGAAATAGACTCGATCTTTGTATACAGTATAAGCGCTAGGTCTCGAACCTCTTGGACCAATGTTAATATCCTTTAAAAGAACAAGTTCATCTCCTTCAAGCATACCAACTTCTTCACCGTACTCATTTGACTTGATCGTTAAAATCAATTTATCCTCAAATACGATACCTCTACTACCTGTATTGAATGCATCGGCGTCTCCTGCATTGAAGTCGCTAACTAGAATTGGTGTTTGAGCGGTGGCATAGAATGTGATTAATAGAAAAGTGGATATCAGTAGAAATTTCATATTGAATAGGATTTTTTGTTAGTCTATTTTAAGCTTTCAACCTTGTAAAACAAAGATAGAGATTTATGATAAAAAGAGTGAGAATTACAAAATAGGGCTCATTTCTATACAGATAATTTTAGGATGCAGAAATTATTTCTTCACTTAGCGGAATAATTCAACCTCCTGACAATCAATCGTATAAAACCAAAGTTGAACGCTCTGCACCAGTCAGATTCTGAACGCAAAAAACACGCTACCTGAACATTCAGCCCTAACCACACCACTTATCTCTCCTCTATCTTTGCAACATCAATTTCCAATAAAACTTTTCTTTTTTCACATAACACTGATTAACCAATAACCTCAATGAAGAATGCTCGTGCAGCGATGCAAGACTGTTTGCGTCGCTGTTTTTTAGACATACGCAACAGCATTTGCGACCAAATCAAAAGCACGACATAGCCATTCCCCCTAATTTTGCCGTATAACGTATCAAAAACCAAAGTAAAGTTTATCCGCATCTACATTGACTGAATGAAATGCCCAATTGACTACTATTTATTAGATGCCTAACGACCAAACTTGCTTCTTTGAAGTAAAAATGAAAACAAGAAAATGAGTAATTATGGCAAAAGAACATAGAAGCGTACAAAATATCCTCAACCAAATTGAAGAGCAGCAAAGCGTAGAGCAATTTGCCAAACAACTCTTTCCACTTTCTGAAAAAGAAGTAGAAGGACTAGAAAATAGCACCTATCCAACTCGAAGTACGCACAGCGGTCAGCAAGCACGCTTAGCCTATTTGGAAGAAAAAGGAATGACGCTCAATCATATCGCAGGCAGAAAATCTACACCCAACGCAGAAGCCCTCGCTGGCAATATCGAGAACTTCATTGGCATGGCGCAAATTCCGATTGGTTTAGCAGGACCTTTGCTAGTTCGTGGAATGTATGCGAACGGTGATTTTCATGTGCCTTTGGCAACCACAGAAGGTGCATTGGTTGCCTCTTACAGTCGAGGAATGAAAGCCTGCCGTTTGAGTGGTGGTATCACTTCGGTTTGTCTATCGGAAGGTGTACAGCGCAGTCCATTTTTCAAATTCGATACCATTATGACAGTCGGCTTATTTGTAAAATGGGTGCATCAACATTTGGATATTTTTAAAGCCATTGTTGGCAAAACAAGTCGCTACGCTCAACTCCAAGAAATGCGCACCAATATCGAAGGCAATAGTGTCATTTTGACTTTTGAATACTACACTGGCGATGCGGCAGGACAAAATATGGTAACGATTTGTACGGATCGTATTTGTAAATACATCCTCGAAAATTTTGAGCCCAAACCTGTTGAATGGTACATCGAAAGCAACTATTCAGGTGATAAAAAGGCGACGACTGTTTCCTTCTCCAATGTGCGCGGCAAAAAAGTGACTTCCGAAATCGTTTTGAAACGCGAAGTAGGCGAAAAGGTCCTCAAAACCACACCTGAAAAAATTGCAGCTTACTGGAAATCTTCTACCGTAGCAGTTTTGCAAAGCGGCTCAATAGGCGCGCAAGGTCATGTCGCTAATGCCTTGACTGCGTTGTTCATCGCTTGTGGACAAGATGTTGCTTGTATCGCTGAATCTTCTGTGGGCGTGACTAGAATGGAGGTCAAAGAAAACGGTGATCTCTACGTTTCACTCACTTTACCTTCTCTGATTGTTGGTACGGTCGGCGGCGGAACGAGTTTGCCCACTCAAAACGAATGCTTGCAAATGCTGGATTGTGCAGGTGTAGGCAAAGCCAAAAAGTTTGCAGAAATCTGTTGTGCAGTAGCTTTGGCAGGAGAAATTTCGATTGCTTCTGCGATGTCTGTCGATCATTTTACTAAGGCGCATCAGACGCTTGGGAGAAAGACATAAGACCACTTTGTTGCGAGATGTGAGACCGTTTCACTGTCAGATCGCTTCGCTATCAGATAACTATCTCGAACGGCGAAGCTATCGAACTATTGTCAAACTATCTCAAACAACACATATATCAACAACTACGATTGATCGTCGCGGAATGTCTCCGCGATGCCATACGCTCATCAAACTGAAATAAAAAGTAACCATGTCAACAATTACTCAAAATAACGCCTCTTTCTTAAAACGCCTTTGGATTTACCAAAACGAACGTTTCCCTTTGCTTGGCAATGGTGTAATGATTGCTGCTTTTACTTTTTCTGCGGTATCGTATTCACGGATTTGTCGCGGCGCAAGCGGTTTTATTCATTGGTCAGATTTCCTCATTGGCATCTTTGCGACGGTGACGCTCTTCTTTTTAGTCCGCATTTTTGATGAGTTCAAAGATCAAGAAGACGATGCAAAATATCGGCAATACTTGCCAGTGCCGCGTGGCTTAATAAGTTTGAAAGAATTGAGAAAGCTAGGTTGGACAGTTGGTTTGCTGCAAATCGCCATAATCGCTTTTTTTCAGCCACAAATGTTGCCGCTCTATGGTTTAGTACTTGCTTATTTATGCTTGATGGGCGTAGAATTCTTCGTTCCCGAATGGCTCAAGCAACGCCAAATCCTTTACATCACTTCGCATATGTTCATCATTCCCTTGATTGATCTTTATGCCAGTGGTTTGGATTGGAAATTGGATGGCGATGCACCGCATTGGGGATTAGCGTGGTTCTTTGCGGTGTCCTACATGAATGGTTTGGTGCTAGAGTTTGGACGTAAAATTCGAACTCCTGAAAAAGAGGAAAAAGGCGTCGTTTCTTACACTAAATTGTACGGCACAAAAGGCGGCACGATGATTTGGATTGTCTTGATGTTTGTGACGATGCTATTGGCAATGGGTGCAAGTCATTATGCAGGCTATGATTGTTTGGCGTATGTGATTTTGGGCAGCTTTTTTATGATTTGTTCGCTGATTGGTTTTTGGTTTTTGCAAACGCCGACTCAAAAACGCAGCAAGCAAATCGAATACGCTTCGGCAGCTTGGACGGCATTGATGTATTTGTCCTTGGGTGGTATTCCGATGTTGACGGAGTTGATAGGATAGGAACGCGGATTAAACGGATGTAACAGATGATGGACGGATTTTTTGGTAGGTCGTGTACGAATTGAAAACGGATCGTCTTGGTCTGTGACCAAGATGCTATACGCTCATCATGCTTTTGTTTGACGAGCGTATAGTATCGCGGTGGCACACCGCGACAACCGAAGTCGTTATACGCAATCCTGAAAATCAAAAAATCTTGAAAATCCTGATTCTGACAAAAAAAGAAAACAATGAAAACAGCAACTCAAGAACATATTATCACTAGCCAAGATTTGGAAACAAAAGCTCCAATCGGTGGCAAAGCAAGTAACCTGCAAGAACTAGGCAAGTTAGGTATTCAAGTACCTAATTGGGTGGCTATTCCTGCAGATATTTTGCTAGAGCAATTACCTGAAAGCGATGATATTAAGGAGTTAAAAGTATATTTTGAATCGCTTATACTACCGAATAATTTACTAGAAGAAATTGCTAGGTTCTTTAGCGAAAATCATCAAAACAAAACCTACGCTATTCGTTCTTCCGCTTTGGATGAAGATGGTAGTCAATTTTCCTTCGCGGGGCAGTTTGAGACTTTTTTACACGTTGGTTTTGAAGAGTTGGAAGAAAAAATCAAAGCGATTTGGCAGTCAGTTTTGTCAGATCGGGTATTGAAATATCGAGCAAAGAATGGTTTGGAGTTGCAATTGGGAATTGGCGTGATTGTGCAAGAAATGGTGGACGCGGAAGTGGCAGGCGTGGCGTTTGGAATTGATCCGATTTCTGGAGAAGAAGGGAGCAAAGTTGTTTCAGCGGTTTATGGTTTGGGAGAAGGTTTGGTGAGTGGGGAGTTGGATGCAGACACTTTTAAAATTCATTCGCAAGGTATTGAAAAACAAATAGTTGAGAAAAAATATGCTTTTGTTCGTTCTGCTACTCGAAAAGGTGTAGAAAAAGTAAAAGTGGCTTCGGAAAAGCAAAATCAAGCCACGCTGAACGACGAGCAGTTACATCAAATTTGCGAATTATTGGATTGCTTAAATACACATTTTGGACAGCCTCAAGATATCGAATTTGCCTTTGCTAATAACGAATTATACCTACTCCAAACGCGCCCAATTACCGCCATCGCAAAGCCAAAAGGTGAATATACACTTTGGGACAACAGCAACATCATCGAATCTTATCCAAGCATCACCACACCTTTGACTTTTTCCTTCATTTTGAAAATGTACGAGCAAGTTTATCGTCAGTTTGTTGGTTTGATGGGTGTGAAAAAACGAGAAATTGAGCAGCACAAAAGCGTCTTTGCCAATACGCTCGGTTTGATTCGAGGACGCGTTTATTACAACTTATTGAATTGGTATAAAATGCTGGCCATGCTGCCTGGCTATTCGATCAATGCCGAGTTCATGGAAAACATGATGGGTGTGAAGGAGCGATTTGAGTTGACCGAAGACTATCGCATGAGTAAAGGTTTGGCTTGGTTTCGGATTGTCAAAATGTTGTTCAACATGATTCAACGACAAATCCAACTGCCACGAGCACGCAAACGCTTCCTCACCCATTTGAATAGCGTGATGAACGAGTACAAAGCCATTGATTTTGAATCGCTCTCACCTAAGGAAATCATTGCTCACTACCAACGATTCGAGACGACCCTTTTACTCGAATGGAAAGCTCCACTCATCAACGATTTTTTTGCCATGATTTGGTTTGGAATGCTCCAAAAACAGACCGAAAAGTATGCTCCTGATGCTCCAAACATCCACAACGATTTGCTTTGTGGCAGTCAAGACATTATTTCCGTCGAACCCATTCATCGAAGCATTGCCATTGCTCGTTTGGTGCAAGAAGATGAGGGAGCAAAAGAGCTATTTGAAGGTGAAGTCGCAGGCGTGATTTGGCAAGTATTGTTGAATGGCGAATTTCCTGAAATCAAAGAAGCAATTGACGAATACATTGATCGTTTTGGTGAGCGTTGTGTAGGTGAACTGAAACTGGAAACCATTTCTTATTCGCAAGCACCAGAACTATTTGTAAAAATCATCAAATCCTATGTAGAACAAGGCGTGACACAGCAGAAAGCGCATTCCAATATCGAAAATGATTTGCGCACCAAAGCAGAAGATCAAATTTTTAATCAACTGAAAAACAAACCTTTACAGCGTTGGTGGTTCAAATTCATCCTGCGCCAAGCCCGCGATTTAGTCAGCAATCGAGAAAACTTGCGCTACGAACGCACACGCGGTTTTGGCATGGTACGCAGAATGTTCAGCGCGTTAGGAAAACAATTACCACAACTCGCTCATCCAAGAGATATTTTCTATTTAGAACTAGCAGAAATCAAGAGCATTGCAAAGCAGGACTTTCAAGAAGAATTACTCGAAAAAATTGAAGCAAGAAAAGCCGAATTTGCAGCTTATAAAACTCAAAACCCACCACAAGAACGATTCTTCACCTATGGCAATAACTTTTCAGATGAATACATCTATTCCACCGAAAAATTAGAAACTATTGAAGGTGATCTAAAAGGAATTGGCTGCTGCCCAGGAAAAGTGAAAGGTAAAGTACGCATCGTTCATAATCCCAACGAAATTGACTCGCTGAATGGAGATATCCTAGTCACTTCCAGCACCGATCCAGGTTGGGTGACGCTTTTCCCAACTGCTGCTGCAATTATCGTAGAACGTGGTAGTTTATTGAGTCATTCGGCTATCGTTTCGCGTGAAATGGGGATTCCTTGTATCGTGAGTGTGACGGGTTTGTCGCGGACTTTGAAGACGGGCGATGAGGTGTGGATGAATGGAAGTACGGGAGAGATTAAGCTGATTTAAAATGAATGATTGGATGGGAACGCGGATTAGACAGCTTGCCCGTATGGGGATGCAACGGATGGTGGACGGATTTTTTTGTAGGTCGTGTACGGTAGGTCGCGGTTTGCAACCGTGATACTATACGCTCAAACTATTTCAAACAACGAAGCCATCAAACCGTATCAAACAACTTTTTACCATGAAACAACTCAAAAACGTGAGACACGATTACATTCGCTATGCCAATTGTTGGGAAGATGCAGACGTATTGCTAGAAGGATTACAAGTGGAAAAAGGCGACTGTGTATTGTCTATTGGTTCGGCAGGCGATAATAGTTTTTCTCTGTTGACAGGTGATCCTGAACTAGTTGTAGCTGTGGACATCAATCCAATTCAATTGCGCTTGATTGCTTTGAAAAAAGCAGCGATTGAAGCATTGGAATATAAAGATTTCTTACAATTTTTGGGGTTTCAGGCTTGTGAAAATCGCTTGGAATTGTGGGAGCAAGTTAAAACATTTTTGTCTTCTGATTTGCAGCAATTTTGGAGTACCAGAAGCGAGGAAATCGAACAAGGTATTATTCATCAAGGCAAGTTTGAGCGCTACTTCCAGTTGTTTCATTCCAAGGTGTTACCATTGATACATACTTCAAAAAGAATACGAACTTTATTTGAAGAAAAAAGTGAAAAAGCCCAAGCCAATTTCTATCAAAAACGCTGGAACAATCTACGCTGGCGATCTTTATTCAAGGTCTTTTTTAGCAAATTTGTAATGGGCAAATTGGGACGTGATCCGCAATTTTTGAAGGAAGTAGAAGTGCCCGTTTCTACTTTTATTTTGCAACAATCCGAACGACATCTAAGCAGTACGGCTTGCCAAAATAATTACTTTTTACACTATATCATGACAGGTGGTTTTGGTGAATATTTACCGCATTATGCCAGAAAAGAAAACTACGAACTCATCAAAAAACGCTTGAATCGTTTGCAGATTTTCAATGGCTTAGCTGAAGATGCCTTTCGCGAATACGACAGCTTCAATAAATTTAATCTCTCGAATATTTTTGAATATATGCCGCCTGAATTATTTCAAAAAGTGACAGATAATTTAGTAGAAAATAGCGTGGATGGCGCGCGTTATGCGTATTGGAATTTGATGGTAAATAGGAGGATGTCAGAGATCAATGACAGCTTGAGGTGTGCTTGTGAAATTTCTAATAGACTGAGCGAAGAAGACAAAGGTTTTTTCTATTCTAGCGTGCATTTTGACATAAGCAAATAGGAAAAATCACCTTATTTCGTAATGCCTCTTTTCTATTTCCTAAAAAACAATAATTGATTCAAATGCAGATACAAAAAGCTCAACTCAACGACGCCAATAGATTAACTGATTTGTGCATCCGTTCCAAATCTTTTTGGGGCTACTCTCGGGAGCAAATTGAAATCTGGCGCGAAGAATTAACTATTACAGAAGCCCATATTCAAAATCAGGAAGTTTATATGTTGGTTGACGGTGATTTAATTGGATTTTATGCCTTCAGTAAAATTTCTGCACAGAAAGTAAAATTGAACTATCTCTTTATGGAGCCAAAATATATCGGCAAAGGCTATGGAAAACAATTTTTGATGAATTTCATAGATCGTGCTCGCAACTTGAACTACGAAACCGTTACTTTAGATGCCGATCCCAATGCCGAATATTTTTATAAAAAGCAAGGTTTTCAAGTTGTTGGGCAATTAGCTAGTTCAATTGAAGGGCGCTTTTTACCTATTATGGAGCTGAAAATCAAGTAGTCTCTCGTAGTTGTCTTTTTATTTCACCCAAAATGATTAGATGTTTATTTAATGCCTTCTGTGAAAGACTTGGCAAGTTTTCAAAACTTACAAATCCAATAATTTGAATTCAAGTTTTTAATTCTTATCTCTGTAGTCTTCAATAATACTTGTTAGGTGCTCCAAATCTTCCTTACGAGTCAGATATTCATCAATGGTCGCGTCACCCATATTTTGAATTTTATACTCAGGAAGCAACTCCCCAAACATCAAAGTAATAACTATATCCACAAGACGCTCTTTCAAACCATGTGAAAGCTGATATTTCTGAACAATGGATTCTTCTATTCCCATATGCACAATTTCGTGGATGATGGTATACTCTGGAGCATCATATTTTGTAAATTCTCCTTTTGGAGTAGTAAATAAAGTGACTACGCCTGAATCAGGATCGTAACTTCCGCCTGTTCCATAGAGTGTAAACACAATAGGGTAGGCTTCAAATGATTTGAAATTCCAGTTCCATTGATCTTTGGATTTTTCGATTTCTTGGATCATACCATTAATTAAATCCGTCTTTGCTTGCACTTTGTCCAATACCAATTGATACGCTTGCGGATTATATATTTTTGATTCTAGCAATTGATAGATCAGAGGAAAATCATCATTTCCAAACTTACCATGCTTTGATTTTTTAACTAAGCTATCAATCAGGCTGTCCTTAGGAAGATGAATACGATAGCCTTGACTTTCCAGAAAATTGATATCATTAATCGTGCGCCAGATGGAAGTAGCTTCTTGTCCGATGGTCGGAATTTGTACGCTAATTTTTTCTGGCGTTTTTTGTGATTGACAAGAAAAAGAAAAGAATAAGGCAATCAGAATTTGGGTAAGATTCGACAGTTTTAACATGAATAATCTATTATAGTGATATTTGAATGTTAGGTAGAGTAAGATAATGGATAGCTTCCGATAGTTCAATAAGTAATACTTTTCGTAACCTCAATTCATAAATTTCCGTATATGTTTTTGATTTGCAATAACGCTCAAATCTGGAAAAGAATTTGAAAATAGTTGCTCAAAGTAATCGGTTGTATTTTTGGGAAATGTGGTAATATGTAAACTAGCTGACTATCAATAAATAGCACTAAATTTTTATTGATTTAACTAAGGCTTTTCTTTATCGCTTTCAAGGTATATTTCTCCACGCCAGTGAGAACTCTCTACAATTTTTACTAGCTTAGCAGATAATAAAGACACATTAAGCTATCAGTTTACTTATTGCTTGCTTGAATTTTATTTGTTGCTGAGTCATTAAAGAGAAAACATTCAACAATTAAGTGATCCTGAACAGTGGTTGTAATTATGGTGGCAACAACAACACAAATATCTTCTCCCAAACCTGCCAAGTCTCCTTTATCTATTGCATTTAAACTGGAACAGTGGGAACGGTTAGAACCGATCTATGAAGAATTGGTGCAAAGAACGGTACGCAATGTAAAAGATTTGGAGCAGTGGATTTTAGATCGCAACGAGGTCTCAGCGATGGTGGAAGAGGAGTTTGGATGGAGATACATCAAATTCACGACGAACGCGAATGATAAAGCCGCAGCAAAACGTTACGAGTATTACATTCAATACATTTCTCCTAATATTAGCAAATACGACTTTCGCTTAAATCAAAAGCTAGTCGAATCTCCCTTTCTCAATGAATTAGATTTCCGTACTTATCAAATTTATGCTAGAAGCATTCGTAATGCAGTCGAGCTGTTTGAAGAAAGCAACATCAAACGAAATGCGCAAGAGCGATTGTTAGCGAAACAATACGGTGCTATCATGGCGAGCATCGAGGTAGAGATTGATGGTAAGCCTTATACTTTGCAACAAACGGGAGCGCTTTTGGAGCAAACGAATCGTTCGGAGCGAGAGAAGGTGTTCATCAAAGCCAATCAAGCCTTATTGAATCACCGCGAGGAGATTGATGATATTTATGACCAATTGATTTCGGTGCGTCAGGAAATTGCAAAAGCAGCTAACTTTGATAATTACAGAGATTACAAATTCCAAGAACTCGGTCGATTCGATTATAAACCAGAAGATTGTATTGCGTTTCAGGATTCCATCAAAGAAGAAATTTTGCCGCTTTTGACGGATGTGCACGAGCGCAAAAAAAGAGGATTACACTTACAAAATTTGCGTCCTTGGGACTTGGCAGTAGATGAAAAACACGACGAGCCTTTGCGTCCGTTCCGCTCTGTGGATGATTTGGTTGCAAAAGCAGTGAAAGCACTAAGTGCTGTCAATCCCTACTTTGGGGAGTGTATCCAAAAGATGCAAGAAGAAGAGCATTTAGACTTAAAAGCAAGACGAGGCAAGCGTCCTGGTGGATACAATATGCCATTGCCTGTGAAAGGAGTGCCTTTCATTTTTATGAATGTGTCGAGTTCCGTGGTAGATATGCGCACATTTATGCACGAAAGTGGACATGCAGTTCATTCTTTTTTGACAAATGAGCAAGATTTAATCACAGCAAAGCATCCACCTTCCGAAATAGCAGAATTGGCAGCCATGTCTATGGAATTGCTTTCGATGGATAAATGGCATTACTTTTTCTCTAGCGAAGCAGAGCTCAAGCGCGCCAAAATTTGGTTGCTCGAAAACATTCTACAACTTCTGCCCTGGATTGCAATTATTGATCGTTTCCAACATTGGATTTATGCCAATCCACACCACGACAAAGCAGAGCGTCGCGAAAAGTGGCTAGAAATCCTAAATGATTTCAGCACACCAACCATGAATCGTGAAGGTCTCGAAGAAATTGTAGCACATTCTTGGCATCGCCAGTTGCACTTATTTGAAGTACCATTTTACTACATAGAATACGGTATGGCGCAACTCGGAGCCATTGCGATTTGGAAGAATTACAAAGAAAAAGGGCAAGCTGCCGTCGAAGACTACATCAAAGCCTTGAAAATGGGATACAGTCGCCCAATAAAAGAAGTCTATGCTGCGGCAGGAATCTCTTTCGACTTTTCTAAAGCGTATGTCAAGGAATTAGCGCAGTTTTTGAAAGGAGAGATTGCTGCTTTGTTGGAGGAGTAGTTAGAGCTTCGTTGTTTGATAAGGGTTTGAAGTCTTTGCCGTTCGACATTGCTCGAACGTGACTACTTGTTATCCGAAAATCTCACACTGTCTTTATTCATTAATTCATACTTTTACTTACCTTTATTGATAGCAGTATGGTTTTTGCAGTATTGCCTAAAGATGCATAACCTCTTTGTTCTAAGTCCAATTCATGTCATTAGTACTAGCTATTCTTGTATTTCTTCTATTGTCTGCCCTCTTCTCAGGAGTGGAAATTGCCTTTGTTTCTGCAAGCAAATTGCAAGTAGAGCTCCGCAAAAGTAAAGGTGGAAGACGAGGAAAAGTATTGTCCAAATTTTTTGAGCGCCCTGCTCATTTTCTTAGTACTATGCTAGTGGGTAACAATATCGCCTTGGTATTTTTTTCTTTATTTGCTACGGATTTGCTGGAAATTCAGTTGCCCATTGATAATGCATTGTTCGGAACGCTAGTTTATACTCTAATTACGACTATCGTTGTCCTCATTTTCGGTGAATTTCTACCCAAAACGCTTTTTCGCCTCTTTGCCGATCAAATTTTATATGCCCTAGTTTATCCGCTTCGACTCATCCAAATCCTGCTAGGCGTCATTTCTTGGACAATGTTTTCGCTTTCCAATTTACTGATTCGTCTATTTATCAAAAATCCAAAAGAAGAAGTTGAAGAAGTCTTTACACGTTTAGACTTGGAGAATTTCATCAAAAAAACTTCTGCCTCGGACGAAGAAGAGGAAATTGACAAACAACTCTTTGAGAATGCATTGCATTTGCGAGACGTAAGACTAAAAGAATGCATGGTGCCGCGACCAGAGATTGAATATATTGATGTGAGCGCGAGCATCAGTGAGCTAGAAGAGCTCATCAAAGCGACCAAACTCTCTCGAATCATCGTCACTCAAAACAATGATATTGACGATATTTTGGGCTATGTCCATCATCAACAACTGCTTTCCGAACCGCGGAATATTCAGTCCTTAGTTTTGGATATTCCAATTGTCCCACAAACCATGCAAGCGCAAGATTTGATGAATCATTTTATCAAAAAAAGCATCAGTATTGCCTGTGTGGTGGATGAATATGGTGGCACGGCGGGTATTGTGGCTTTAGAGGACATTTTGGAAGAATTGTTTGGTGAAATTGAAGATGAGCACGACAAAACGGACGAGTACATCGAAGAGCAAATCACCGAAAAGGAATTCTTGCTTTCAGGTAGATTGGAAATTGATTACTTGAATCAAAAATACGAAACGCTCAACTTTCCTGAAGGCGATTATCATACGCTTTCTGGTTATATTGTGATGACCAAGGAAATGATTCCAGAGCAAGGAGAAGAATTTGTATTAGACAATTATCATTTCATTTTAAAGCAAGTCAGCAATACAAAAATCGAAAGTGTTCAAGTGGTCGTTTTGGAAGAAACAGAGTAAAATAGAACATTCAAACACTCGCATATGAATCGAAGAAATTTTCAAAAACAACTCGCCACCGCCGCCATTGGCTTACCTTTTGTGGGAAAAATTAAAACGAACGAACCACAACTGAAAGCTAGGAGATTGAAAAAAGGAGATACCATTGGTGTCATCTCGCCAGGTAGCTATATTGATGATCGAGGATTTGAAAAAGCAGTTAGAAATCTAGAAAATTTGGGTTTGAATGTCAAATTAGCAACTAATGTGCGAGCGCAAGAAGGCTATTTGGCAGGAAGTGATGTACAGCGATTGGATGATTTGCACAGTATGTTTGCGGATCGAGAAGTCGCAGGTGTGTGGTGCATCCGAGGCGGTTATGGTTGCACGAGATTACTACCCAACATCAATTACGACTTAATTCGTACCAATCCAAAACCCATCATTGGTTACAGCGATATCACCGCTCTATTACAAGCCATTTATGTCGAAACGGGTCTGGTTGGTTTCCACGGACCAGTAGCGAGTTCCAACTTTACGCGCTACACAACCCGCTACTTAAAAAGAACTCTTTTTCAAGGTAAAAGAGCGCTAGAAATCGAATTCTCCAGAAATAATCTACGCAAAGGAAAACGTGACCCTGCTTATGAAAAATATACCATTAGTCCTGGCAAAGCGCGCGGTAAATTGATCGGTGGAAATTTGAGTATTCTCACCTCCCTAGCAGGCACGCGTTGGGAAGTAGATATTCGAGATCACATTTTATTTATAGAAGACATCGGAGAGAAGCCTTATCGCATTGATCGGATGTTGACACAGTTGCGCCAAGCTACCAATTTGCGTCGTGCGCGAGGCATTGCACTAGGTATTTTTGAAGATTGCGAAGCAGGAAGAAGTGATCTTTCCTTGACTTTAAGAGAAACGCTTACTGATCGTCTCAGTGATTTGAATATCCCTGTGCTGTATGGCTGTTCCTTCGGTCATATTGCCGATCAATTCACCTTACCCATTGGTATTACCGCAGATTTAGATGCTACTCGACAGACGCTGACTTTTTTAGAAAGTGGAGTAGAATAGCTTATGTGTGCCAAATTGCACTTTTATAGAAGATTTGAAGTAGCAAAAACTCTGATCTTTGTTTTTTCAAATCATGGCGGCATCGAACCGCCATGATTTGATTGTGTTTTATTAAGGACAAAAAATGGCTTTTTAGCAATTTTTTGTCCTTAAGAAACCTCGATGGATTTGGATGGACTCGACGTCCATCTAAATCCACAACAAGTCGCTCTCAACAAGCACTTTCAGTACTCGTGCAATTTGGCACACACGAACAGCTTCAAGAAGGAAGTATCTTTTTTCAAAATTTGCTTCTTGGGAATTTTCGCTCTCTGTCCACAAAACCCACCAAAACACAAATAAAAACTTGTTTTTATTTGTGTTTTGGTGATTGAGAGATAAGACCTAAAACGCCGTAGGACTAGGAAGCTCCCCCTGCTTCTTCTCCTTCCTGTTCTTCTTCTTTATTCGTCGCTTGTTCTTACGGCGCTCTTTATTGACTTTCTTGCGAGCTGCAGAAATATTGATCTTTTTCACCTTACCCAACTCTTTGCGCACCATAATTTTATTACTCAACGGACTTTCATTACGATATTTATTGACTGCCGAAATGGCATACGTATAGATTTCGCCATTTTCAGTGGTTTTATCAATCAAGCATTGGTGCTCTCCATCCAAATCGGAGATAAAAATGATATTACTTGGGTCTTCCATATCCAGCGGCTTGCCTTCTGAAAAGCGATAGACAATGTAGTAATCTGGAGGCAATAGACCTGCACCTTGAGTCGGTTCTTGCTGATTGAGTCTCCATTTGAGTTTGACGCCTTCGGGTGTTCCTTTTACTTTGGTCAATTTAGGCGTCGAAGGCATCATTTCGTCAGGAAATTGGAATGGAGAAAGTGCGCGGTATTGATAGAAAACATCCGATAAAGAATCCGTAACGCCTAATGGATTATTCATTAAGGACTTAGTGCTAAAGAAAATACTTCCTGCCACATCATTAAAGCGACGATTCATATTGATTTGGTTCGGAATTTCATTTGCCGATGCCCATGCCTCCACAGGGTTGTTCCCTACTTTATAAGCTGCTTGTCCGATGATGAGTGTTCGATCGTAATTGTGCGTTCGCCACCAATTAAGCAGCTTCTGATAATCCGCAGGTTCGTAACCAATGTTGAAATACAATTGCGGCGCGACATAATCCAACCAGCCTTTTTCCAACCAATTTAAAATATCCGCATACAAGTCATCATAACTCCTGACGCCCGCACGCGTATCCGAGCCAAAAGGATCATCTTCTAAATTTCGCCAAACGCCAAAAGGACTGACGCCAAAGAGCATATATGGCTTCTGTTGCTTGATCGTAATTGCTAAATTCTTGACTAATTCATCATTATTGTGGCGTCTCCAATCGCCTAGACTCCCATAAGGTTCACCGTATTGAGCGTACTGCGCACTATCTGGAAATTCTACACCCTTTATCTTATATGGATAGAAATAATCATCCACATGAATACCATCTACATTGTACTTTTCTGTGATTTCTTTGACGACTTGCACAATGTGCCTCCGCACTTCGGGCATTCCTGGATTGAGGTACATTTTATTGCCATATTGCACCAGCCAATCCCGATGCGTATTGAAAACATGATTGCGCGCTAGAGCAAGCGTATCCAGACCAAAAGTTGCTCGATAAGGATTAATCCAAGCGTGGAATTCCATGCCATTTTTATGCGCCACATCTATCATGTATTCCATAGGGTCGTAGTAAGGAACTGGAGGCGTCCCTTGCTTGCCTGTTAGGAATCGTGACCACGGCACCAGATCAGATTCGTAGAAGGCATCTCCTGCGGGTCGCACTTGGACAAAGAGCGTATTGATGCCCATCTTTTTGAGGCGTTGTACCATTTTATTCCACTGCTCTTTTTGAGCAACGCCATTCGCGGTTGGACGCTTGGGATAATCAATATTATTGACCGTTGCTATCCAAACGCCTCGCATCTCTCTTTTGGGCGGTGGTTGGTTTTGAGCGAGCAGAAATTGAGGTGCAAAAAATATAAATGTTAAAACTATAATTTGTAATCCTTTCATTTACAGTTACGTTATGTGTACTTTATTGGTTAAAGCGGAAAATGTAAACGCTTTTGGTGCAATTAAGTTAAAAAAAAGAAATTTATCACATAAGTTCGAGAAATGCAATTTTTAGGCACTTGAATACCCAAAAAGGGATAAGGAATGAGTGCTTGGATGCTTTGAATAGCTCAATGACTTTAATTATCTATTTTCTAGGATTAGGATCTCCACTCGCCGATTTTTACTTCTTCCTTCTTCAGTTTCGTTGTCGTATTTTGGAACTTCCTCGCCTTTTCCTTCAACTTCAAAACGCTCTGCGGCAAGTCCTTTTTTGACTAGATATTTTTGCACTGCTTTTGCTCTTTCCAAAGATAATTTTTGGTTGTTTTCTATTGATCCGACATTATCGGTATGACCTACAATTTTGAAACTGGTGTCTAGTGTTTCTAACTCTTGATAAATAGTGTCTAGAGTTGGATAAGCTGCTTCTTTGATTTGTGATTTCCCGAACTCGAAGGTAATGTCTTCGAGTGTGATGACTTTTTTGGCTTGAGGAGATGGCTTCGTTTCAGAAAGGTCTTTTTGGAGGAGTTGGAGATTGTCGATAAAGAGATAAGTACAAGAATTTTCAGTTGTACCTTCGATATACATTTCTTCTGCACTTTTGATGTAGCTATCATTTTTATCGTTGAAATTTCCAATGGTCAGATAGCGTTCTCTACCAGTTGCTTTGAAAAAACAAGCGATATCCACCCATGATTTTCCTTCTATTTTTATAGTCTTTTCGCTTTCCAGTTCCACAATATTCGTGTTGTATCCTCTCATAGCTTTAGAGTATTCCAGTTCTTTGGGAGTTAGAGCTACTGTTATAATATCTAATCCTACTGCACAAGCATTTCCAGTAAGAACTCTTGCTTTAAGTTGATGATAGGCTTGATCTGCTATTAGCGGTTGTAAAAGTTCAGTGCTAAACGCTTCCGTTGTCTTTCCATACATATAAAATCCCATTAGCTTTTCAGAGCCAACAGATTCAAGAAATTCCCCATTTCTTAATCTTTCTACATCCATAACAGACCTATCGGCACTTAAATCATGCAAGTCAGGCGTGCCAGCAACCACTTTCCATCCAATAGGAAAACCATCTTTCACTTCCTCGAAACCTCCATTAGGAATTAAGTTTTGGGCAGTAGAAAATTGAAGAAAAAATATAACGACTATACAAGCGATCTGCCATTTCATAAGGATTAGTTTTTTAGGTATAACGCTGAAAATTAGATTGGTAACAAGAGAAGTATAATATGGTAGTCGATGTGTTAAGTTTCCTAACTTGACACGCCTGTTCACTCGTTTCCTAACGAGTATGCGTAAGCTCCTTAGGAAACGAACCAATATTCACTTCAAGATAAGAATCTTAAAGTATCGAAATAAGCTCACTACTACACCTTCCATTCTAATAAACCACCAATTTCCCAATCAGGTCGAACACCCAATTCTTCAAACACACCACCATTTCGATTCACCCAAACCGTCTGAAAACCAAACTGCTTTGCGCCAGTAATGTCCCATGCATTAGAAGAGAAAAATAGGACTTCTGATCTATCAATATTTAAGGAATCAATAACCATTTGATAAACCGCAGGTGCAACTTTGAATTGCTGAATGGAACTAGCAGAAAAAATGTGATCTACGAAATTCGTCAAAGCTGTTCTTTCAACGCCTGCTGCTAACATTTCGGGCGTTCCGTTGGAGAGTATTGCGGTAGATATTTCTTGTTCTTTCAATTTTTGCAAAGCTGGAAGTACATCCTCAAAGCAATTAGGCTGTCGATAAATGGGCATAAGTAAAGCTGCGAGTTCATCATAATTATTTAAGCCCAAACTTCGAGTTGCGTATTTCAAGGCATCTGCCGTGACTTGGTTGAAATCTGCCCAACTGTCCATCAGTGTTCGTAGCCAAGTGTATTCTAGTTGCTTTCTTCTCCAGAGTTCTAGCAACTGCGCTCCCTTTTCATGAGTGCGTTCCTCTAATCTTTTAGATGGAATATTTACTTTGAAAAGTGTACCAAATGCATCAAAAACACAAACTTTTGCCTTATTCATATATGAATTTCTTATAACTCGATTAAGGTATTTTAAATCATAACTTAGATTCAGTAGAGTACACATTTTTGAGAATTTGTGGAGTCGCTTCCAAAAGGTTCTTAAGGGTGAAGCTAGTTTAATTCTTCATAAGTCTTTCAATTAAAAAAAACAGTATTCCTTAAATTTTTTGTACATATATAAATTATATACCTATCTTTGTCGAAAGACTTGATAAGAACACCCGTTTTTATCTTTAGCTGTACTTACTCATTTCATGTCGCCAAGGGCGGCTCATTTCTCTACTTTCATTCACAAAATTTAAGACACAATTCAGCGACAGTTCTACTGTCCAAAGGCTTATTGATTTGATTATTTAGCAAAATGCTAGTTTAGTCATTTCGTCTATTTCACAAAACACGAGTACGCAAGCACAACAATCGCTCGTACTGACTTAAATTTTAGGTAATGAAAAGCTATATTCTACACCTGTTTGGTGTTGCAATGATTCTGTTGCAAACGCCCACATTCTCAAATGCACAAATTTCTCCCACTCAAATTTGGAAAAAAGCAGTCGAACGCCGACAGCAAAATGGCACTTTCCAAGGATTTCAATGCTTTGATGATTATTCCGATGCTACGGAAAGAGCAAAAAACGCTAACAGTTGCGATGCAGCAAACGCTGGCTATGGTACAGCTGGTTGGACGCCTAGCAGTAGTCCAGCAACCAATAATTTCGATCCAGCTTGCACTATTTCTCCAATCCCTTCCACTTGCAACGGTGGAAAATATCGCATCGCTTTGCGCAACGTCATTTTTGAATGCTCTGATTGGGAAGGCAATAATTATTTAGAATCGGGCGATGGTTTCAGCGCCATGCCTGATGAAGATTTGACACTTAAATTGGCGCAAGTGAATGAGTATTTCGCCAACGCTAATTTAGAGATCGTAGAAGTCGAGCGTGTGCGCATCAACGATTGTGATATGTATGACTTTTATTGGAAAAAGTGGGGAAAAGATCCTTACAATGCGTTCAGTGATGGAGAAGCAGATGACCGCCAGTTGCCTCAATTCGATGAACCCAACGTCATTAATTTATATTGGGTCGGCGGTTTCAATGGCAATCATGGTTGCTGCGGTATTTTGGGCTATGTGGATAAGCCACCAAGTGAACGTGATTTTGGCGTAATGCGATATGGCGTGAGCGTGAATGACTCTTATTTGCACCACGAATTGAGTCACTATTTTGGCATTTATCATACGCATTGGAATTTGGAGGAATACGCCAATGTGAAAGGAATACCTGACGGCGAATTGGATAATAGCACTTGTTTAACAACGGGTGATGGCATTTGTGACACTTGGCCAGATCCTAACTTTGAAGCCAAATGCGAAAATTGTGCAGATCGAAATAGTAGACATTGCTACAAAGATGATGCTTGTGGTTTTAATATGGAAGCCTTTGAATGTGAGCAAGGAATGCCTTTGGAGATCAATCCAAATGACGGTGTTTTGATTGATGAATATACTTCGACGGTTTTGCGCCAAAATTTCACGACTTATAACAATCACGATTGCCGTTCCACTTTCACACCTTGCCAATACTTCAAAATGAATACTGTGGCAACCAGTTGTCGCAGTCATCTAAAAATTACGAATCCAGATTTCTATTTTGAAAGTAAATCTGACTATCACAAAGAAATTGCATTGGGTGATCGCATTCCCATTTTTAAAGCAGGCAAGACTTACACTACTTTTGATGGTAGTTCCTATGATTTGAGTTGCTTCAATTGGTTTTTGGAAGAAGACGATTTTGCAGCAGAAGCCGTCGTGCAATCTTCCGATACCTTCAATCCTAGTGCTTATGTAAATGGCATGGGAACGTACACCTTTTACCTTGCAGAAGTGAATGCGCTAAATGATCCACCTGCCAAAATTCCAGTGACTTTGATTGTCCACGAATCGCCTGATGATATTGGTGATGACGATCAAAATCCGATAGATGATACAGACGATGGCAATACCAATAGCGATGATGACGATACTCTTTGCGACCATCCAAGAGCAGGACATACCGCAGGTTTGATGTACTACGAATTGAATGAAA
This sequence comes from Bacteroidota bacterium, assembly GCA_039176995.1. Taxonomy (GTDB): domain Bacteria; phylum Bacteroidota; class Bacteroidia; order Chitinophagales; family Saprospiraceae; genus JAAUTG01. The sequence continues at coordinate 4,581 of JBCDFY010000091.1, read as the reverse complement.
AAGAAAATTTATTTTTAGAAACGACGGAAGCCTTTCTAGGAGAGGGCGAAGAACTGGTATGGTGGATTACTAAAAATGCGCCCATCAGTGAAGTGATTGAAAATCAAAGAGAATTGGATATGGCGTTGACGAATGTAACTTATAATCCGATAAATGATGGTTCAAATATCGCTCATAATACCGTCTATTCTGCTGCTGCAATTACGGATGGTTTACAAACGGATTGCTCTATTTTAGAAGAAGATACAAAGTACTACGCAACTCCTCTAGTGGTGAAAGTAGAAGAGCAAATTACTCCAATTAATAGTGGTTGCAATGGCGATTTTCAATATAGTACGCAGCGATTAGGTTCAGGGGAACAAGTAGCTTTGGCGACAATGCCCAAATTTTCTATGCCTTGTATTGATAGCGAAGAGGATTATCAACTGCGCGTCGAAGTGGAAGGTTATTTAGGCGCATCAGAAGACTTCCGTTTGTATGTCGTTGCGCAAACCAATACGCGCGTGAAAGGTTCTGTAAAAGAAGGTGGCGATGGCGTTTATGTATTCAATAAAGCAGACTTAGGAAACTATAATCCTAACTCCCAAGGTTTGCGTGTAGCTGTTTTTGAGGCGAAAGGAACAGCAGGTGCGTTTGTGGATTTATCAGTCAGTCTAGCTGCAGGAAATGGGGAGGAAATAAGTCTAAATTTGCAAGCTGATTATTCCAATTGTTTGTTTGGACAAGCCGTCGCCTTTGAATGCCCAACATTTGAAGAAAGCGAAATGGAAGGAAGAAATCAATTGGTAAGCAATGTATTAGAATTGTATCCTTCGCCGACTTATGACAACTTTATCAACTTGAATTATACAACCGCTCAGAGTAATCGAGCTGCGATTGCAATTTATAATTTGAATGGGCAGTTACAAAAGCAGCAAGTTTGGCAAGTAGTAAAGGGAGAGAATGAATTGACACTCAATTTGGAAGGTTTTGCTTCGGGAATCTATTTGCTTGAGCTGATGGATGGTGAGGAAGTCAAACGAGTGAAGTTTGGAGTAGTGAGGTAGACCTTTGGTTAGTTAGAGAGGTTTTTCTCTCTGACTAGCTATCTTTAGTCTTACTAATAGCAGTTCAGGAGAACTTAAAAAGGATAAACTTTTTTGCCACTTGTTCAATTTATTAGATACAAGATGCTTTCAAACAGAGAAAAACGACTCATTGAGATAAAGGGCTTCATAGATTTGGCAGAGGAAACTATTTTAGAATTACTCGAAAAGGATGAACCTTTGGATGACTTTGAAGAACAACTTTTGAGGTCAGCAATTGACGAATTGAATAAACTGAAAGAAGAGTTAGCACTACTCAAAGAATAAGTCTAATAAAAATGATTATGATGACAGAAAATATCATAAAAATAAGGGGATGCGTAGCGGCAGCATCTGATTTAGTCAAAAAAAGCGTCGAATCTGGCGATCAATTCGAGCAAGAAGAAATAGACAATTTGATTGATAAAGTGGAGTCCTTAAAACAAAAGATTGAAGAGAAGCTAAAGAAAAATAACGCTGTAAAGTCAGCTATAGTTAGCTAATCCTCACCAATTGCTTCCCCACATTTTTCCTCTCGAAAAGGCGATTCAGCGCCACAGGCATTTGCTCCAAACCTTCCAAAATATCTTCTTGATAAGTCAGTTGCCCAGACTGAATCCAAGCTGCCATTTCGCGTTCTGCTTTCGGAAAATCGGCTTCGTAGTCGTAGATAAAAAAACCTTCCATTTTAGAACGCGTTGCCCCAATTTTGTGCCAGTTTTGTAGGGCATAGTTTGAGTTATGCCGATCTTTATATTGAGAAATCCGACCACAGCAAACTACTCTCGCATAGCGACGCAACTTGGTCAGCGCAATATCCAAAATCTCACCACCAACATTGTCAAAATAAACATCTATGCCTTCAGGAAAGAAATGATCAATGCGCTCTGAAATGTTTTCTTTGGTATAATTGATTGCACCAACATAACCTAATTTGGAAGTCAACAACTCACATTTCTCCTCTGTACTTGCTAGTCCAACTGCCTGTGCGCCTTTTATTTTTGTCAAGTGCCCAACATTAGAACCTACTCCGCCTGTCGCGGCGGAAACTAAGACTTGATCTCCCGATCCTAGTTCTCCAACTTCGTATAATCCAAAATAGGAAGTGAAACCCGTCATGCCTAAAACACCCAAAGCCGTAGAATAAGACAAACCACGCTGCTGCACTTTATACATCATGTAATAAGGACTGCCATCGCAAATTACATACTCTTGCCACCCACATTTACCTTGTACAATATCGCCTGCTTGAAAATCAGGATGCTTGCTTTCGATGACTTCTCCTACGCCACGTCCGCGCATCGTATCTCCAAGTTGCATCGGTTTTTCGATACCTGCTCCATCCTGCATATAAAATTTCATAACGGGCGCAACCGAAAGGAAGAGCACCTTGATCAGAAATTCGCCTTCCTTCAATGTCGGAAGTTCAATTTCTTCAAGTTTGAAATCACTGGTTTTGATGAATGTTTCAGGGCGAGCAGCAAGCGTTAGGCGTCTATTTTTCATTTTGTACTGAATTTTTCTGCGTATTGTAAAAAAGCACATCAAATATTGTTCATCCAACTTGTAAAAGAAACATTTTCAGCATTGAATTTGTAGTTTTGCGGCATCAAAAACAGACCTATGAAAGTCACAGAATATTTTGAGAAAGCGAACGGTAATACACTTATTTCTTTTGAAGTGCTTCCTCCTTTAAAAGGTGGTCGAATGCAATCCATTTTCGATACGCTTGATCCTTTGATGGAATTTAAACCGCCATTTATTGATGTGACTTACCATCGCGAAGACTTCGTTTATCGTAAAAATGCAACGGGACATTACGAAAAAACATCGATCCGAAAACGTCCGGGAACAATTGGAATTTGTGCTTCCATTATGCACCGCTATGGTGTAGATGCCGTGCCACATTTGATTTGTGGTGGCTTTACTAAAGAAGATACGGAGAATGCCTTAATTGATCTTAACTTTCTGAATATCAACAATGTATTAGCACTTCGAGGAGATGCGCGTAAGTTTGAAGGTAAATTTGTCGCAGAAGAAAATGGACATCAATACGCGATTGATTTAGTGAAGCAAGTGGATGAAATGAATAAAGGCTGCTATTTGGATGGAGAAATAGAAAATGGCGAAAAGACCGATTTTTGTATCGGAATTGCAGGCTATCCAGAAAAGCATTTTGAAGCGCCGAATATGGATTTTGATTTGGAATGGGCGAAGAAAAAAGTAGAAGCTGGAGCAGATTATATTGTCACGCAGATGTTTTTTGATAATGAAAATTACTTTCGTTATGTCGAACAATGTCGAGCAGAAGGCATCAATGTGCCCATCGTGCCAGGTCTGAAACCGATGACTAAAAAATATCAACTCAACTCCTTGCCACGTCTCTTCCACCTAGACTTACCCAAAGATTTAGCCAATGCCGTCAACAAAGCAAAAAATGCGGAAGCGCGTCGTCAAGTTGGCATCGAATGGGCAATTATGCAATCCAAAGAATTGAAAGCCAAAGGTGTTCCTTGCTTACATTATTACACCATGGGCGATACGGATACGATTCGGCAGATTGTGGAAGCGGTTTATTAATTTATAAGAAGTCAGACCATTTCATTGACAGAAGCCAGACTACTTCGTGGTTAGATTAAAGCATTTTCAATATGAAAGGCTCTATTTCATATCTGACTTCTGACAGTCCTAAAGACGGTCTTGCTTCTGACTTCTCAAATTCTGTGAACCCTTTCCTCTAACTTTCGTTACCCTTTTACTAAATTGAATATCATGAGAATTTTGTTAGTAGAAGACGAAGAAAACATAAGGGAGGCGATCAAGCTGAACCTAGAATTAGAGAACTACGAAGTAGAAATAGCCAAGGAGGGAAAGATGGCATTGAAAAAGTTTAAAGAGCAACATTTCGACTTATTGATCTTGGATGTGATGCTACCAGAGATTGATGGTTTTCAGATTTGCGAACAGGTTCGATTGACTAATTTAGAAATTCCAATCATCTTCTTGACTGCCAAGGATACCTCAATGGATCGCGTAACAGGTCTGAAAAAAGGAGCAGATGATTATTTGACAAAACCTTTCAACTTAGAGGAACTGTTACTCCGCGTTAATAATCTGATTCGTCGCACCAGCAAGTCACCTGATAATACGCCCGAGGTCTATGAATTTGGCGATAACAAAGTAAATTTTGCTACTTACGAAGCTAAAAGCAATGCTAGCGGTGACTTTTCTTTGACCAAAAAAGAGGCAATGCTCCTCAAGCTGCTCATTGATCGTAAAAACGAAGTCGTCTCTCGCCAGCAAATCCTACAATCCGTTTGGGGCTACGACGTCTATCCTTCCACTCGAACAATTGATAATTTCATCCTTTCTTTCCGTAAATATTTTGAAGCAGATCCAAAAAATCCACAATTTTTTCGTTCACTCACTGTTACAGATGAACAAGTTGAGGACTTGCGCAATACATCGCTAAAAACTTCTCGCTACAAAGCGGTAACGACCGATATTGGCTTTTGCC
>JBCDFY010000090.1:0-26476 GCA_039176995.1 Bacteroidota bacterium | reverse complement strand
TTATCGTAAATTAGTTATTGACAAAAAATAAACTCCCAACTTTAAGGTCATCCATTATTTTCAACATGCTTGAAATGAATCACTTAGCTGAAAAAATGGCTGACAGATCGAAAGATTGTATTTTTTGTGTTGCACAGATATTTTTATAACCAACGTACCAAATCAAAATCTTGGCGGTGAGCTAAATGCTCATGCTTAGGAAACAGTCGGAAACCGTACTCATAAACGCCAGCAATGTTAACTGGTAAATCTACGGTATAGGTTGCCACATTTCCATTCAAAGATTCCAATTGCAATTCCTCTGCAATTTGCAATTCCAAATCTTGCTCCGTAACGCGCTTGAAGAACAATACCTCAACGCCTACTTCTTCTGCTTGTACACCATTAAGACTCAATTGAATACGTGGCTGGAAATGCTCTCCTAATTTGAGTGGACGATTTTGTGTGTCAACTACATCCATGCTCAACACATCAATACGATTCCAATTTTGGCGCATTTGAGTTTTCCAGCTCGTCAATGATTTTGCGGCTGTGAAACCCTTATCATTCATTACTTTTCCAGTTTTCTGCAACTTGGAATAGTAACGTTCAATATAGTGATCCATCATGCGCTTCATTGTGAAAATCGGTGCAACTTCACCCATGATTTTACGCACGTAACTTAGCCAAGGCGCAGAAATTCCGTTTTCATCGCGATCAAAGTAAGTCGGTACTATCTCGGTCTCCAAAATATTATAGATCGTTTCCGCATCTAAGTCATTTTGCAAATTCTGGTCTTGGTAAGTACGCTCTAGAGGCAATGCCCAACCTGCGTCAGGACGATAACCTTCTGCCCACCAACCATCCAATACGCTGAAATTGACAACGCCGTTCATCGCCGCTTTCATTCCGCTCGTTCCAGAGGCTTCCTTTGGACGCGTTGGTGTATTCAACCAAACGTCTACTCCTTGAACTAAGAGCTTCGCAGATTCCATGTTGTAGTTCTCTAAGAAGATCACTTTTCCTAGGAATTCTGGACGCTTAGAAATTTGGATGATGTCACGAATCAATGCTTGTCCTCCCTGATCTGCAGGGTGTGCTTTTCCAGAAAAAACGAACATGACTGGACGCTCTGGATCATTCACAATTTCTGCCAATCGTTCCAAATTGGTGAATAGCAGATGCGCTCTTTTATAAGTCGCAAAACGACGCGCAAAACCGAAAATCAGTGCGTCGTCATTGATGTTATTCAGCACTTCAAAAATATGACGAGGACTGTCTCCTCGCTTGGTCATATCCTTTTGAATGACTGCCTTTACATGACCTAACAAATTCGCTTTCAATTGGTTACGAATTCCTGTGATGCGCTCGTCAGACAACTTATTCACTACTCGCCACACCTCAGGATCAGCTTGTTTTTCTAAGAACTTTTCGTTTTTATCCTTAGAAAGTACTTCGTGCCATTCGTTCGCTATCCAAGTTGGATAATGTACACTATTCGTCACGAAACCAACGTGATTTTCTTCCCAATTGTAGCCAGGATAAAGTACGCTGAACATTTTTTGAGAAACCGTTCCATGCAACTCACTTACGCCATTTATTTCTTGTGACAAACGACTTGCCAAGTAACTCATAGAAAACAATTCGTTCCCGTCATTTGGGCGAACGCGCCCCAATGCTACAAAATCTTCCCACGGGATTCCCATGTCATGTACATACTCCCAGAGGTAGTTTCGCAACAAATCTTCTGGGAAGTAGTCGTGTCCTGCAGGTACTGGCGTGTGCGTTGTGAATAATGCAGAAGAACGCACAGCAGTTTTGGCTTCGTCGAAAGTCAAGCCTTCTCTGGACATTAGGTTTTTCAGACGCTCCACACCTTGGAAAGCAGCGTGCCCCTCGTTCAAATGATACACCTCAAATTGCTCACCAACCGCTTCCAGCGCGCGCATTCCACCAATTCCTAGCAGAATTTCTTGCTTCAAGCGATGCTCATTGTCGCCACCGTATAAGTTATGTGTTAGTTTGCGATCTTCCCAGCTATTTTCGTCAATATCCGTATCCAACAAATAGATAATCACGCGTCCAACCATCAATTTCCACAACTTCGCGTGGATTTTTCGTCCAGGATAATCTATTGAAATTTTCACCCACTGCCCTTGTTCATCTCTCACTGGAATGAGTGGCAACTTGGTGAATTGCTGTGGAGGATAATTATTCAATTGATCACCGTGCAATGAAAGTCCTTGTTGGAAATAGCCATAGCGATACAATAAACCGACGCCCGTCATATTGACGTTCATATCGCTCGCTTCTTTCATAAAATCACCTGCTAAAACGCCCAAACCACCTGAATACAAGCGCACAGAAATGTGCAAACCGTATTCCATGCAGAAGTAAGCAATTTTTGGTGTGTCTTGCTTTGGCTTAGCAGTTAAATAAGCATTGAACTTCTTATCCAACGCCTTTAATTTCTTCATGAAGTCTTTATCCGCTACCAATTCTTGTGCTCTTTCGTAGCTGATGCTATCGAGCAAAGCCAGCGGATTGTATCGAATTTCGGGAGATTCCCAAACTTCTTCGCCTGCGATATTTTTGAACAACTCAATGCCCTCTTTCTGCCACGACCACCAAAGGTTATTGGCTAATGCTCGCAGTGGAGATAGCTCCTCTGGCAAGGCAGCTTTGACGTAAACTCGCTTCAACTTTAGCTGTTGATCTTGCAACTGTTCAATCATAAGTTATTAATTTTTCTGAGTGAATTGTTTGTTTTAAGTACTTGTTGAGAATAGGTTATATTTAAAAAATAGGCGTGAAAGTAAACATTTTGGTCATCATCACTCCAAAGAGGTAGGTTAATTTTGTATCATTTCCCAAATGACTGTCGCAAGCATTTGACTATCAACTTCTTACTCCGTTATTAAAAATTTAATACAATCCAATTTCTACTTTTCTCGTTCTTTTTGCGAAAGAATACAGACCTTCGCAGCCATGATTGATTGAAGAAGGGAATAGTTGAATGCGAAACAACCACAATTCCTTGCTTCTTAAATATTGACTATTCTCTGATATGCTTATTAGACAAAAATGGCAATTACTTTTTTTTGCTTCCCTTCTTACGCTCACTCTCTGGAATTGTTCGCCCATCGAAAACATGGTGCGCAAAGGAGAAGTGATGCTCGAATTTTCAGTAGATACTTTGCGGTTTGATACCGTTTTCACGGAATTGGGTTCAGCTACACGCATTTTGAAGGTGTATAATCGCTATGATGAGCGCATTCGAATTGACAAGATTAGTCTGGTGAATAATGCAGGTGGAAAGTTTAGAATGAATGTGGATGGTTTTGCGAGTAATGAAGTGGTGGATATTGAAATTGAAGGGAACGATAGTTTGTATATTTTTAGTGAGGTGACGATTGATCCTTTCATGAATAACCAACCTTTTGTTATTGAGAGTAGTATTCGATTTGAAACAAACGATGGCGAACAGTCTGTGCTTTTGGAAGCTTGGGGGCAAAACGCAATTTACATTCCTAATAGATTTGGAAAAGGTACAATTGAACGTTATGAGCCTAATACTACGGTAGTATTTAAGGACACTTTACCATATGTAGTATATGGTGAGCTACAAGTATTTGGTACATTGATTCTTGAAGCAGGAGCGAGAGTTTATGTTCATGGAGGGATTGTAAAAGATGATGTAGTAGGAGCTAGGAATGATGGAGTTATCGTTATAGCAGGAGGAGGTAAAATAGTATCAGAGGGAACAAAAGATCAGCCTGTAATTATTCAAGGAGATCGTTTAGAAGATGCGTTTGATGATGAGGCTGGACAATGGATAGGTGTTTATATCGCTCAAAATAGTTTAGGGAATAGTTTTGAACATACTATTATCAGAAATAGTCAATTTGGTATAGCTGTAGATTCTGCATCAGAATTAACGGCATTAAATTCTCAATTTTATAATACACTAGGTCCAGGAGTTTTTGGGATTCACGCTTTCATTGAAATGGAAAATTGCTTGATTTACAACAACGGTGGTAATTCTGTACAACTAACACACGGCGGCGACTACAATTTCGACCATTGCACCATTGCGAGTTATGGCGTAGATGCCTCTTCTGTTGCTTTAAGTAATTTTATTTGCTATGTCCAAGGCAATCTAGGCTGCGAAGTTGGCGGCGTCTATCGTATGAATGCTAATTTTAGAAATTCCATTCTTTTTGGCTCGCGCGATGAAGAAGTCATTTTGATTGACGCTATTCAAAATGGGCGCGAAGGCTTTAATTATAATTTTGAAAACTGTATTGTCAAAGCTGGAGAAGACTTGCTAGAAGAATATCCTGATTTCTATGACTTTTGCAAAAACTGTCCGCAGGATGTAGATCGAAATACGCCTTTATTTTTGGATGTGAATGAAGATAATTATCGCTTAGATAGTTTGTCTATTGCAATAGGTGCTGGCATTCCTATAAGCGAAATTCCTTTGGATTTGGAAGGAAAAGTTCGGGATACAGAGATGCCAGATGTGGGTTGTTTTGAGAAGGAAGATTAGTAGCTACTTCTTCGCGAACACTTGCACCCAAATATCATCCACTCTCGCCATCCCCATTTCTGTATAGGTCGAATTCATCATATTGCGACAATGTCCTGGGCTGTCTTTCCAAGCTGCCATTACTGCATTTATATTGGGATAGCCTTTGGCAATATTTTCGCCTACGGCGCGCCACTGATAACCTGTGGCAGTTACCCTTGCGCCTACTTTTGTTCCATCAGAGCCTTGATGTGCGAAAAAGCCTTTGCGTTTCATATCGTTGGCATGACGAAGCGCAGCGGTCGCTAGTTGGTCGTTCCATTTCAAATTACGAGCAGCACTTTGATTTTGGTTACCACAGCGAACACCTTGACGACGATATTGATTGACGGCAGCTAGTGCATCTTGAGCGAAACGGCTGATGTTTTCTTCATTTGTATTATCGCTTTCTGAAGTTTGTTCTGGAAAATCCCTTTCTGGCAATTCTAAGATATCTTCTACACAACTGGTTTGCAATAGAAGTAGTGCAAAGAAGGCTAAAACGGTGTACTTCCTCATGTTGTTAGTTGTTTTGTGAATGTATTTCTCCAATACAATTTGAAAAGTGTAAAAGTCAGTTATAGGCTAGTTAATTGAATGTGAAAAAATCGTGAATCTTTTAAGGAAAACTAAAAAAAGCAGATGCCAATCTACATTAAGCATTGGCATCTGTGCATTCAAACATTTCTAAAAAACAATCTTTTCTTATTGGTTTTTATTTTACCACATAGTCACAGAGTATTTTCATACAGCACACATAGCTTTTGTGAGTATGTGGTAGCTTTATTTTGTAGTTTTACAGCTGAAAAGCGTGGACAGCGATGAGTAGGAAACTCATAAGAATCAAACCGTAGAAGACAAATTGTAGTTGTTTCATAATGTTGATTATCAGGTTTTTGTATTGCTTGAGACATTTCTTTTTGCACGCAGAGTTCGCGGAGCACGCAGAAAATGAATTTTCGTTTTATATACCTTCTTTTGTCTTCATTTTCCACTAGCACTTTACTAAAGTAGAAGTGCAACTTGAGCCAATAAAACTCCAGCGAGTAGAACTATGGAATTTTAGCCTAGAAGGAAACAAACCACAGATAAAATTGACCTATCTTCTCCATTCAAAACTATTAAAAGTTACTATTAATCAGAAAAATAGTCTCTTACTTCCCTTAGTGTTTTAGTGGTTCGAATAATATTTAAAAAGTCCTCGTAATGTTAAATCCAAAATGAATATCGCCTGCGAAGTAATCACCTGTCGTTTCTCGAATAAAACCTTTTTCGATCATGGCGCGACTGTTGGTGAATTGGAATTGAAAAACGTGTCCACCAGTTTCCAGATCAATGCCAAAAGCAATAGAATCAAAATTGCCTGGTAGGTCGCGTTCGGTTAAGCGATAGTAGTATTCACCATTGATGGAAATGCGCTTAGTCAGCTTGATTCTGCCACCGACACCGACTGCCATCAAGTCATTTTCACGCGTGTCTTCGATCTGGTTGTAATGGATGAAAGTCGGCATGACTTGTAAAGAGATGAATTCATTGATTTTACTGGCAATCAAGACTTGTCCTGTGTAGGATAATTCATTCAAATAATCCAGCTTTTGCTCGGGGTCAATTTGTAAGGTTTTCAAAGCGGCGCTTCCAAAAACGGTGACAGAAAATGGAATATTGAATTTTCCTTTTTGCTGTCGAATTAGTGCAACTTTGGCAAAACTATCGTAGGTTTTTTCAAAAGAATTTCTGCCTACGCCGACTGTCAGTTGATCGAATAGACCGTACTCTAATCCAAATCGCACATTCGCATTGTCCAAACCAAATAATTCATAGCCACCAGAATTGATTAAGCCAAAACGATGCGCAATCAAGAACTCCAAACTTCCCTTGTTGCGCGTCATCACGGAATGTCCATTAATCAAACGGCTTCCTTTAAAAGTAGCTGGCGTGATATTTTTTTCAGGTTCTTCGGTGGCTTCTAAGGCGAATAATAGATCATCTTGTGCGTAGCTGAATAAGCAGCCAAGACTTAGCAAAATCGTTAAGAGGATTGTTTTCATAATGTGTATAAATTGAAACCACTAAGGCACTAAGAACACTGAGCAAATAGCGCACTTAGTGGTTTACAGATATAATTAAAACTCGAACTGGTTAGATATGATCTAGCATTTACCACATAGCGCATTTAAGCCTTTTCACATAGCTCACATAGTTATTGATGCACTTTTAGTAGAGTCCATGACCTTCTACTAATTACTCTATGTGAAATTCACTGTTGTGACTATGTGGTAAATAGTTTCAGTGTGATTATTCCTGAATTCCTATTTCCCAAAAACCAAATTAGAAGTCACTTCAATTTCTTCCGCAATATTCTTCACGACTAACTTTGGAATTTTAATATCGAAGTCCTTTGTTTTGACCGTAAACTTAGTGTTAGCAGCTACTTTTTTATCCTTGATGATGATCGTTCCCTTGCAACCCATTGGCTTAGTGACGCCATGAATGGTCATTTCTCCATTTACATCTACTTCGTACTCTCCGTCACTATTCACATCAATTGGTTCTGCACTCGTGAATTTCCCTTTGAAAATCGCAGAAGGATATTTCTCCGATTCCATGTAATTTTCGTTGAAATGCTCTTGCATTAATTTCTTCTCAAATTCAAAGTGCTTGATTAACATTTTGACTACAATTTCACCTTTGGAAATATCCAAAGCCGCCGTTGTTTGCTTATTAATCGCCTCAATATCTTCTAGCGGCGCGCTAGAAAAGAAGGAAGTTTCGCTGTCTTTGGTAATTAGAGGTCCTTGTGCAACTGCTAAGTAAGCAATACTCAAAAGAGGTAGAATTGCAAATAATTTCTTTAAGTTCATGATTGTATTTTTTTGAAGAAGTCAGATTATTCGCCTAAGGCGGATTGTCAGAAGTCAGATCGCTTCGCTGTCAGAAATCTGATAATGAAATGGTCTGACCTCTAACTTCTGTCTTCTTATTTACAGAATAATTGCTTTGTCAATAATAACATCGAATAAATAGCCTGTGCAGACACCTTTTACTGCAACTGGATGCCCGATTTCCAATGTTTTTACAGTGCTTGGGCTGTGGTTTTCTAACGTACAAACTACATTTCCCATTTGACCCTCGGTATCTAAGGTGACTTTATAATTGCCTGCTTCATCTTGATCTACGGCTTGTAAAGTACCGCTGATTTCTAGTACTTTTCCAGCGTACAATTCGTTAGCTTTCACTTCGTTATCCGAAAAGGATTTATAGATATTGCTAGCATTGATTTCCAGTGCCGCTTTTGCTTTGCTCACATCCATTTCAGCCTTAGGCTGCGTCATCACAAATGCTCCGATTGCTCCCAAAAGGGCAACTACTCCAACTAAGATTAAGATTCGTTTTTTCATCGTATTTAGTTTTAGATATCTTGCTTTTGCTTTGCGAAATTTGTGGTAAGGATAGTGGGTGGCGAAATTTTGTACAGCTAAGTTTACAAAGTCTTTCCTCACTCAAACCATTACGGCAGACTTCGCAAACTAAGTTGGCTATTCTTTTCAAAGTATTACTCTCTCCTACCCATTCGCTCCATCATTCACCCAGCATTCAATGTCTTCAATTTCGTCGTCACTCAAGGATCCTCCACTGCTTGCTGGCGGCATGGTCTTGGATTGTGTTCTTGCCAAAATTCGACCCGAACGACTCAGAATCGTTTCCTTGTTTCTAAAATCTGGAGAAACATTGCCGGCATGACAACCACTGATGGCACAGCTATTTTTAACAATATCTTCAACGACCGCATATTCAATTCCAGAGGAAACGCTTGCTTCCAATTCAATATCACAACCTGATCCATCCGACACTTTTACTTGATAATTTCCTGGTGCTAAGTTATTGAAATTGGGATTGGATTGTGGAGGACCATCATTCAAAGTGTATGTCACATCGCCGATAAAGTCCGAAGCATCAATGGAAATAGAACCCGAAGTTTCACCACAATTGGAAGGAGTTACTTCCGCGATTGCATTCAAACCTTCATCGTTTTCAATAATCACTTGCACTTCAGTTTCGCAGACTCCGTTGGTTGCTAAGACATTATAAGAACCTGCACTTAAATTATTGAATGTTCCGTTGTTTTGAAAAGCAATGCCATTAATGGAAAACTCAATAGTTCCTTCGATAGCATTGGCGTTGCTCACCCTCGTTTCAATTTGACCAATGTCCAAACCGCAAGAAGAATTTTGTGCTGCGACTACTTCTAATACAATATCTTCTTCACAAATCACTTCCGTTTCTATCGTATTATAGACGCAGGAGGACAAAGCGAACAGTAGGAATAAATAAATATGAATGTTGTATTTCATAATGTGTTGCTTGTTGTATTTTTTTAGAAGCGTGGGAAGTTTGGGGAACTTCCTACGCAGCTTATTTTCATTTAATCATTCCAAGTTTGAATCAAGTTCTGTCTCACGGTACAGCGGTCTGACCTCTCGTAGTGAAACGGTCTAACAGCGCAGCGGTCTAATTACTAATAATATCCTCTGTCAAAATGAACCAAACGCCTCCTGCACCTTGTCCATTGACATCTCCTTTTTGTATGTCTTCGTTGAAGTAGTAAAGTGGGCGCTCGCCAAAAGTCGTTTGTTGGATACCGTTATTGCCATCAATTAGATCAAAGCGATCTGCTGCAACGGTGGAAGGTGCAACAAAATTAGTGCGAGAAAACGGAGGCCAAGCTGCCAGACAACCATCCACACAATTACTTCTGCTAGGTTCGTCATTCGTGAAATAGTACAAAGTTCTGCCATTGTAATCCACCAAGTAACGTTGGCTAGCCCCATCAATGACTTTTTCAGCAACCATAAAATCGTAATCAGGCTTTGCAACGAACCAAACGCCACTTGCTGCTTCACCATTGGTGTCACCTGCATCTTTGTCGCCAGAGAAGAAATAGAGCGGCCAACCTTTATAGGTATTTTGCTTTGAACCATCAGCGCGAGTGATGACGCCCACATCCGCGGCATTGATGCCTGCTCCAAATTCTAGTTCTTCTTGGTAATAAATTGGCCAGCTATTTAAGCAGCCACCTTCGCAAGCTGAATTGCCTTCCACGTCTTTTGCAAAAAGGTAAAGCGTTTTGCCTTCCGCGTTGGTGATGATTTTTCCTAGCTCTGCGCTTTCAGTAATTTCCAGGATTGGAATTTTAGGTTCTGCTACTTCTTCTTCGCAAGAAGTGAAAGTAAAGAGTGTGCTTACCATCGCAACTAAGGCGATCATGAAATTTAACTTTCTCATGCTTTCTAAGTCGTTTTTGAATATGTGATAAATGGTAGTTCCTAGATGTGATATTTTAGATTAGACCTGTAAAATTTTTTACTTTTAGCTATCAATTTCTATATTTCAAATCTAATCATTGTCACAACATCAATTCCTTTAATTGACGACCCAAAGATGAGGGAAGTGAGTATGGAAAGTCAAATTTGGAGCGGGTATAACAGGTAAACATGGAGCGTTTTGAGCGTAGATAAGAGGTAGACAAATTATGATTTGCGCATAGACAATCATAATTCACTAAATCAATAAATTTCTAAAAATCAATATTTTATGTATTCTAACCTAGTAAACAATCAAAAATATTACTGTTTACAATAAAATCAGCTCGTTTTAACAACTTGATCGTAGTTGATTAAGAAATCGAAAAGATTGTTATGGTTTTCTAAACGCAGTTTTTTACGCAGTCGATAGCGCGCAGTCTTCACACTATCGGGAGAAATGCCTAAAATGGAGCTAATTTCTTTAGTAGAAAGATTCAAGCGAACAAGCGCGATGAGTTTGAATTCATTTTTGGTTAATTTGGGGAAATCTTGATTGAGTTTTTTGATTAGTTTAGGATGCACACTTTCAAAATGTTTACGAAAATCATCCCAATCTTCATCCATACGAAGTGCAGTATCTATTTTCTTCGCAATTGCGTTTAGCTTCGGGCGTTGCTCTCTGGAGAGTTCAGATTTAAGTCCTTGAATCGCTGTTTTCAAATCTGAGATGAACTCATTTTTTTGCACAAAATTCAGTGTGTAAGAAGTCAAAACTTGCTCCTTCTGTTGGATCGTATCTTTCAATTCATCAGTTTCTTTTTCTGCTTTCAGCAAATCTACTTGTTGCTGTTCTAGTTGCCGATTTTGTCGCTGCAAAATTCCCCAACCCAAAGAAAGCGAAGCCAATATTCCAAAAACTAAAGCCAGTTTGGTCCGATTACTGGTCTTATTTTTCTGCAGCAATAGGTCTAAATTTTTCTGTGCGATTTCTAATTGTTGCTCTTTTTCCTCATAAGCACGTTTAGACTCCATGTTGGAGATGATATTAGATTTTTCTTCATTGAATAATTCATCACGAACGCGCAAATATTGATCGTAATAAGTAATGGCAGCTTGGTAATTCCCCCTCGTTGTTTCCAAATTTTTATACGTATCATAAATTCGTCGCTGAATCTTTTTGAGATCATATTCTTCGGCTAAAGATTTTGCCAAGTCCAGATAATTGAAGGCTTGTTCGTAATCCTTTTTTCTGTAAAAGGCAAGTCCAACACCGTGGTAATAATCTGCTCTTCCAACATTATCATTGCGCTGTTTAGCAGCTTCGATAGCAATTAGAAAATAAGAAATCGCATCGTTGTACTCCGATTTTGCAATCGAAATTTCTCCTAATCTTCCATTGACTTCGGCTATTCCATATAGAAAATTGCTTTGCTTATGGATTTCTAGTGCTTTAATCAAAAAATTGTAGGCTTCTTGGTATTGATTTTGTTGAATGAGAATGTCCGCAGTCTTGGTGTAGGTGGTGGCAATGCGAGAGGAAGCGTTCAAATCGGCGAAAAAAGCCAGTGCTTGTTTGTATTTATTACTGGCAGAGGTATAGTTTCGTTGATCGGCGTAAGCCATTCCTAGATTGAGCATGCTATTGGCTGTACCTAAGGAATCATCAATGGAACGATACAATTCTTCTGCTTTAATGAGAAATTGGAAGGATAAATCAATATTCCCTCTTGCCCAATGCGCTACTCCAATGACTCGATTAGCAAACGCCTGTCCCTTAGGATAAGGCAATATTTTGGCAATTTCTAAGGCTTCCAAACCGTACTCCTCTGATTTACTTGGCTCTATAATCCAGTAGAGATAGCCTAACTTATTCAAGCGATCAACTCTAGCTTCATTCAAGACTTTTTCTTGATTAACAAGCAGTTGTAAGCTATCAATAGTATTCTGCTTTTGAGCAATTAAAAATTGATAGCTAGTCAAAAAAAGGAATAGGAATATCAGTCGGAAAATCCTCATTTGTATGCGATTTGGAAGCACTAAGATAGAAAAACTATCTCCACTGAAAAGTAACCAAATATTTCACCTTCCCTTCACATCAAGTTAATATTCCTACATTATCTTAACAGCTTAGAATATGGCTCGAAAACTATTAGAAATAAATAAAAAACATCTATCAAAATGATTTCTAAGTTACTTCTCTTACCCGAGGAGCAGGCTACTGTGCCTGTACATTCTTCTTCTAAATCTTCCTCCTTTTTACAACGCTTTGCCGAACGCTATGAACACTATTTGGGAGAATTTGTGTACGGCGGTATTGATGGCTGCGTCACTACTTTCGCCGTAGTGGTAGGTGCGGTAGGCGCAGGTTTGGATAGCGCAGTGATTATTATATTGGGTTTCGCCAATTTGTTAGCGGATGGTTTTGCGATGTCCATAGGTGCCTACATGTCTGTGAAGTCAGAAAAGGATAATTATCAAAAACATCGTCAGCGGCAGGAGCAAAAAAGGAAGCAATCCCCACAAGAACATCGTGCTGCATTAAAAACGATTTATCAAGCCAAGAGTTTTGAAGGAGCCTTGCTAAATCAAGTAGTGGAAGTAGTCGCGCAGCATGAGTCGGAAAGTGTGGATGCCATTATGAAAGAAGACCTAGAAATGATGGAAGAGCAACGTTCACCCATCAAAATCGGGGCGATTACTTATCTTTCTTTCATTTTAATCGGTTTGATTCCGTTGATGATTTATGTTTTGGATTACTTCACAAAGATTTCTGGTAGTCTTTTTCTTTGGGCATCTTCCTTAACTGCCATTGGATTTATTCTGATTGGTATTCTGAAAACCTATGTGACAGAAACCCCTGTTTGGCGTGGCGTTTTGGGGACTCTGTTACTCGGTGCGATTGCAGCTTTGGTTTCTTATTTTGTAGGAGATTTATTGGAGCATTTGATTAGTTAGAGGCTGTAAAGAAATTCCGAACAATGCTTGCTAGGAGCGACTTATTTTGGATTTGGCTGGACATCGAGTCCAGCCAAATCCATCAAGGTTTCCTAAGGATAAAAAATGGCTGTCTGCCATTTTCTATCCTTAGGAAACCTTGATCAAATCATATCGGTTCGATGCCGATATGATTTGAAAAAAGCAAAGATCAGGGCTGCTGTTATTTCTTATGTTATGTAAAAGTGCAGTTTTTGCACACTTAGTTAGGCGAGCATCATCCAGTAACGGAAAGTTACTGGATGATTTTCGTTTTTGCTGTAAGTTGATTAATACGCTCCACCAATTTTTCGCTCATTCCATTCCGCTTTCCCTTCAAACGTAGGCAACTTCGTCGGATAATGCTCCTTTCCTGGATGATCGTTCAACACTTCCATGAAAGCAATTAAATCCTTTTGCTCTTGTTCTGTTAAGTTCAAAGGCGCATCAGGTAAAGTTTGATAAGGGACGTCCAAGCCCATTCCAGCACCACCGCCTTTATTATAAAAGTCAACGACTTGCTATAGGGTTTCATAAACGCCGTTGTGCATGTAAGGTGCAGTCATCGCTGCATTACGAACGGTGACTGTTTTAAAGGAATGGATGTAAAAAGGAGCTTCATCTCTTGGGAATTGATTGCCAACTCGTCCTATATCGCTGTCTAATTCTTTATTTTCTGCTGTGGCTGGTACCCCCAAGATTTCACTTTCTGATTCTTCATAAATTGGTGGAACACTTCCATTGAAAGTAGGCGCAAAGTGACAAGTTCCACAAGCCGCTTTTCCCATAAAGAGATTGAAACCATTTTTAGCAGACGGACTCAAATCCTCACGCTCATTGCGGACATATTGATCGAATGGACTGTTAAAAGAACGCAAAGAAGCCACATAGTAGGCCAAGGCATTCGTGATGGTGGCTGCGGAAAGCGAATATTTGGGATGATCGCTATACGCTGATTTGAAAAGCGATTGGTATTCTTGGCTTTGCTCGATTTTGCCTAAAATCTCTTTGAAGTTGGTATCAAATTCTTTTTCATCAAAAATGACGTGCTTGCTCTGTTTTTCTAGCGTCAACCCACGTAAGTCATAGAAATATTTATCTGCGTAAACAGCATTCATGATTGTAGGTGCATTTCTTTGCACATTTCCTTGATTACCAGTGGCTAAACTTGTTTTTAGACCATCCGTAAAAGCTTTTTCTGGACGATGACAAGAAGCACAAGAGCGATCATTGGTAGAAGAAAGTATCGGGTCGAAAAAGAGGAGTTTTCCAAGCTCAATACGTTCCTCACTTAACTCATGATCCAAATCTAATTGCGCGAAATATTCCACATTCAAAAAATCATTACCAAAAATATTGGTCGCCTCATAATTAAACGGTAAGGGCTGAGGATTGACTTCATCCACTGTTTCTACACCTGTCGCTAAGTGAAATTCATAAAGCGATTTATAAAGTGGATTGATGTATTTTTTGAGGAAGGTCAGACGGTCGAAAGAGTCGAAATCGTTGTTCGTATTGAGGTAGCTAATGGCTTCTTCAAAGGTATTTTGTACCTCTTTCACTAGCGTAAGATTTTTATTTTCTATCAAAGGATAATAGGCGTGAATCGCTTCAGCAATACTTTGCATCGCTACTGCTGCTTCTGGAAGTGCATTTACAGAACCTGGCGTATCAAATCCCGTGACACCCAAGGTGAAAATACGCACCAATTCCTGACGAGCGGCTTCAAAAATATGACGATGCGTCATCGCAACTTCCATTTGGTAGTCTTTAATTTCTTTGTACGAACCCACCAACTTCATGGCGTGCTTTTGTATCTCCTTTCGCTCTTCGTAAGGATGTTCGGCAAATACCAATTCATCTAAAACTTGCAAACCCGTAGGATTCACGATAAGTACTTCTGCTACCGCAGGTTCAGTTTTTGGAAGTGGTGCACCATTTAAGTTTTTGACTACTGCAAAACGCTCGTAATATTCGAGGAATAGCTCTATTTGCTTGAATGCTAGACGATTATTCAGATGTGCTTCCTGTAATTTTTGGATGTAAGCTTCAGAAGCATCAAAGTTTTGAGCCAATTCATTAAAATGAGCAATGCTTTGCTCAAAGTTGGTCAAACCTATGTGAAACTGCTGTTGAACAGTCAGTAAGCTTTCATCTGATTCTTTATACTTGAAATTGAGGAAAGGAATAGTCAAAGTGATTATCACAATTAGGGTTACTATGAATTGCTTTTTCATCTTTTTCGAGTTTTTATAATGTAACGACGGATTTATCCGTCTGTCAACTTAAATAATCAAGACTTTCAGCGGATAAATCCGCCGTTACAGTGAGACTAAAAAAGGTATCGGACACTTCTAAAAGTGTCCGATACCTTTGTACATACACATTAGCGAACTGCTAAGAGCTAGTTGCTAATAGTCAGCCATTTACTCAACGGATAAAGTCAAAGTTTCTCCTGCTGCATTCTGTACGAAATAGACGCCAGTAGGCAAGTTAGAAACGTTTACTTCGTTAGTATTACGTGCTACCATTACGCGTCTTCCAGCAGCATCGTAAATTGCTACGTCGGTGATTTTATTCATGTAAAGGATACGAGTAGTTGGATTAGGGAAGATGGTGAATGCTTCTTCATTCAAATCCTCACTACGATCTTCAACCACGTCATCTTGCAAATCAGTAGAAGTCAAAAGATCGAAACCGTTGATCGCGAAAGTCAAAGAGTTGTTGTAAGGGAATGGATTGTCCGTAGATGGGTGCTGAGAGTTGACCAATAAGGTTTTTCCATCAGAAGTTGGTTGCGCACCCGTTACTTCTGCACCAGCAGGTACTACTGCGATACGGATTAAGTCATCCACAGTTAGAGAAGCAATCTCCATATCCAGTAAGAACAACTCACAAGTTCTAGACTGTGTTCCTTCTGGCACACGACCTTGAGAAGAACCATTTAAATCCTCACAAATCACCATGTAACGCTTGCCATCAATTTCCATGATGTTCAAGCCATCAGGATTAGATAGGTGCTTGCTAGTTGTAGTTCCTGCACCTGCTTCCAAGAATACACGTACTTCATCTTCTGATACATCATATACTAAGATACGTCCAAAGTAATCTCTGTACTCAAAGTCATTAGTCGTATCAACAGCAGAAGTCAAACCCTGCTCCATAGCACGCTCATCGTGGAAAGGCGGTACAACACCACCTGCTGCTACACTTCTCGCGAAGTTGTCGCCTGGATCGTCGTTTCCAGTTTCTGTGAAATAGATGTCTCCTTCTAAAGGATCCGTTACGACCCACTCAATACGATTGAATACGGTTGCACCTTTAGAGATCGCCTCACTGGTGTAATTCAAGAATGTCTCAGGTCCACCAAAAACGGGTACCCAATTATACCCTTCTTTGTCGTGCTTGTAAGCATACATTGTTCCTTCTGTGAAATCACCAGGTGTGTCAGCGATGAACAAACCAAATACTGCAGAACCTGTTGCATCAGGACAAAAGTAAACACGGCGGTTGTTCAAAGAAATAGAACCACCCTCGAATGGCTGACGTCCCCAGTTGTACTGCTTGCGAATTGCTTTCGCTTGCTTAGGATCAATCTCCACCATCCAGTTGAAATTTTGGTATTTCTCTACTTCCAAACCATCAAACATTGGGAATTCTCCTTTTGCATCAATAGTGAAATTAGAAGTATCACGAACACCAGCAGCTCCTCTACTTTCAAAGATAGAGCCATTGTTTCTTCTGAACCACTCCTCGGCCGTCCAGATACGACCATCGACGATAGAGGTAATACCACCACAGTTCATACCTGCTTCACCAACAGTATTGGCAAAATCAACGTTGAAGAACTGACCAGAGCGACCATCCTCTAAAGTTGGGTCAACTACTTCCAAAGAACCATCATCCGCACGGCGTACTTTGAAAACAGTCATTCCACCACCGTCACCAATCATATCGTTGGCTTGAATCATTTCGTGGTTTACAGAAACCCAACCTAAGTCGTCACTTTCGTTGTCAGGAGTGAACCCAATGAAATCGTGCCATTGCTTAGCAGGAGTTTCGCCAGCTTCGTTGCCGTAAGTGGCAGTCGTTTGTACCATATCTACGCCACCGACAAATAGAATTTGTACAGAAAGCGGAGATTTTGGCATTACTAGGGTATCAGAATCGAAACCCTCAGGAGCTTCGATTTGCGCAGGGAAAATCGCCTGTGCGTTTACAGTAGCAATCGCTACTGCAGCCATCAAAAAGGTAAATAAGACCTTTCTCATAATTGATAGATGTTTATAAATGTTCGAAAAATGATTTTGAATGTTTAGTTTATGACAATACTCGCTTAGGGCTTCTCTGCGAAAGTGAAGCCGCAACTTTAGGATTGCCTGCTGCTGTTTGTTGTGATAACTAGCTGGAAGTTGTAAGTGCTCGAATCATTACTACTATAACTATAACTTTGGCGAAAGTACTTAACATATATTAAGTTTATGTAAAGCAAAATTTAATTACAGTGTTATGTAGAAAAACCATCTTATTTTAAGTCTTACTTAGAATAATTCCAAATAATAGAAGGTCAGCACTATTTAATCTTTACTTAATGCTTATTTGAGATAAGGAATGCTCACCAATACTTCAAGGCACTTATGTGATGAAATCAAGATATATGTTAACTGTACGTAATGTTATTGTTACAATAGTGCTAATCAGTATTATTGATAGATAGCGTTGGTGTAGATTTTATAGAAGAGAAAGTGAGGGTTTAGGGCTAATTTTGGTTATTTTCATGTTCGGTGGCAATCGAAAAAGCGTTGATCAGTATAGTATTAATGGATTTAGCGTTCTCTTCAAAGAGTCCACCAAAAAACAAAACCTTACCTTTGCGCAAAAATTGATACATGAGTCAAACTAAGACAACCTTCAAAGACCTTGCCCTAGTCGAACCGATTCTTCAAGCATTAGAGGACAAAGACTACGAAAATCCTACACCTATCCAGGAAAAGGCAATTCCACTGGTGCTCAAGCGAAAAGATGTGTTGGGCTGCGCGCAAACGGGAACTGGGAAAACTGCTGCTTTTGCCATTCCTATTATTCAACTCATCCATCGCATAGAAGGAAAGGAAGGTGGTTTTCCTAAACTACGTGCTTTAATTGTAACGCCTACGAGAGAACTCGCCATTCAAATTGACGAGAATATCCAGGCGTATAGCAAATATACTAATGTAAAACATGCGGTTATTTTTGGCGGCGTGAAGCAGCATCAGCAAGTCGAACAATTGAAAAGAGGAGTGCATATTTTAGTAGCAACACCAGGAAGATTGTTGGATTTACAAGGGCAAGGCTTGATTAGTTTGAACGACATCAAAATCTTTGTTTTGGATGAAGCGGATAGAATGTTGGATATGGGATTTATCCACGATATTCGTAAACTACTAAAGCTGTTACCAGAACAACGTCAATCGCTCTTTTTCTCTGCGACGATGCCCAATAACATTGTGCAGTTGTCCAAAACCATCTTGAAAAATCCAGTGAAAGTGGAAGTTGCGCGTGTTTCTTCCGCAGCAGAAACGATACAACAATATTTGTACTACACCAATCGGACGAGTAAAAGTAATTTACTACTGCACATTCTAAAAGATCAAGATTTAGATCAAGTTTTACTCTTTTCGAGAACGAAACATGGTGCAGATCGAATTACTAGAAACTTAAAGAAAAAGAAGATTTCCGCCGCTGCTATTCATGGCAACAAAGCTCAAAATCAGCGACAAAAGGCACTGAATCAATTTAAAGACGGCAAAGTACGCGTCCTCGTCGCCACCGATATTGCTGCGCGAGGAATTGATATTGATAAACTGAAATATGTCATCAACTACGACATTCCTAATATCGCAGAAACCTATGTGCATCGCATCGGTCGTTCGGGCAGAGCAGGCGAAGAAGGCATCGCTATTTCGATCGCAGAGCCCGAAGAAAATGCGTACATCAAAGACATTGAAAAGCTCATCAAAAAGAAAGTCACCGAAATCAAAGATCATCCTTTTCCACAAACCGATCAACCCATGACCGAAGCGGAAAAGAAAGAATGGAATAAGGAAAAGCAGCGGAGGAAGCAGGAATATTTTGCGAATCGAAAGAAGCGGAGGAGGTAGACTTAGAACCTCTTACGTAATCAGAACCAGAGGTGGGAAAATGCTTATCTTCAAACAAGGAAACTAATCGCCAGAGAAAATTGTTGGAAAATAAAACGCTTATAAATATGAGTGCAGTCATCGTAAAAACATCAAGTACAGAAGAACTAAATTTTCTCCTATCCTTATTAGACCGTTTGAAAATGGAAGGACGGGTAGTTGAGGAAGAGGAAATGGAAGATTTAGGTTTGTTGTTCGCCATGCAAGAAGTAGATCGCTCCGAGAAAGTTCCTAAATCGGATATTATTGATAAGCTAAGATCTAAGTTATGATTGTAGAATTTTCCAAAAAATTTGATAAAGACCTCGACAAATTAAATCATAAGCCTACCATAAAAAAAGTACTCAAAGCAATTGATGAAGTTGAAAAGGCAGAAACGATTCATCAGATTTCTAATTTGAAAAAGCTCAAGGGATTCGAGGATACCTACAGAATTAGGGTTGGGACTTACAGAATTGGTCTATTTGTTGATGTAGAATCGCAACAAGCGTTTTTTGCAAGAATACTCCATAGGAAGGATATTTACAGATTTTTTCCATAGGCTCGCAAGTTTATACTTTATAGCAGCTTAATCCAACACCTCATACAACACCCACAACAAAATCCCACTACGCAACGTCCACAATACCGTTCGTATCCAATTACTATTCACCAATTTTCGGTGCGCATCCACATCAAAATTGCTAGAAAGTTGCTGATGCAAAGGCACCTGAAGGAAAAAAGTGGATGCCCAAATGAGGAGGAGCAAAATCAATCCTACCCAAAGCCATTTTGTTGCAAAAATAGAAGGATTCAATACTAAGAGTGCAGCTGTTCCAAGCTCTATCAGCATCATTGGCAAGACAATATAGCTGATAGTTTGCGTATGGCGCGCTTCGTAAGTGGTGAACAAATCTATTCCAACGCCATCCATCAGTGGATAATGCACGATTTGGACAAGCCAAATTAGACCTGTCATGAAAATGGTTGCGAAGAGGTGTGCTAGAAATAATTGATACATGACATTTAAGTATTTATATTTCAGCTAAAGATTGCCAATTCTTTACTTGAATATTGGATTGTCGTTCTTGACTTTCTTCTCCTGCATAAATAAGGGTATTTCTTTCCTGTCCACTTATTTTTTGCCAGAATTTGAGGTTTTTAAACCAATTAGAATGAATAGTTGTGCCACTTTTGATTTCTATGGCTTCTATATTGATTCCCTCATCTATCAGGACATCAATTTCATTACCAGAATTGTCGCGCCAAAAATACAGATTAGAACGCTCTCCTCTATTGAAGCGATTTTTTAATAACTCTGTAATTACAAAATTTTCAAAAATTGCTCCTCTAAAAGGATGCTGGTATAGTTGTTCTTTATTGGTAATCCGTAATAAATAGCATAGCAAACCCATATCATAAAAATAGAGCTTGGGAGACTTTACGATTCGTTTGTTGAAATTTTTAAAATAAGGAGGCAGTAAAAAGACATGATAGCCTGCCTGTAAAATGCCAATCCAAGACTGAATGGTTTTTATATCTACTCCTACCTCATTTGCTAGATTAGAGTAGTTCATGAGTTGTCCTACACGACCTGCACACAGATTGAGCATTCTCTCAAATAGAAGAATATTGCCTACATTTTTTATCTGGTGGACGTCTCGCTCGACGTAAGTTCGAAGGTAAGCCCCAAACCAGTCTTGAGGCGCAATCTGATCTGCTTGTATCGGCGGAAATCCTCCTTTCAGCATCAAATCATTCAGATCATGTAATGCATTAGGAATAGCTTGCAATTCTCGAATAGAAAATGGCAATAAGTCTAAATATACAGCTCTACCAGCCAGACTTTGAGTAATTTTTTCTTGCAACAAGAAATTATTAGAACCAGTTAATATGAACTGTCCTTTTCCATTAGACCGATCTAGCACTTCTTGCAAATAAGACAGCAACTCTGGTACACGTTGTACTTCATCAAAGATTGCTCCTTTTTCATATTGCTTTAGGAAATTTCTCGGATCTTCTAAAGCAAATTGTCGAATATCAGGATTCTCCAAGGAAACGTAGGTTTTTTCTGGGAAGCAACTCTTTGCTAAGGTGGTTTTTCCACTTTGTCTAGGACCAATGATGGCTACAGCTTTGAAAGACTTTGATAATGCGATGACTTTTGTGGTAGCAATTCGATTTATCATTTTTACAAATTTGGAATTTAACTCCAAATTTGTAAAAAATGAGAAATTGTCCAAGGAATTTCATTGAAAACTATCTCCTAATAAACTAATATGAATCACTTGTTTTTTTTAACCTAACTTTCAAAAAAAACTGAAAACACAATCTCACACTAATTGTTCTATGAAAAACCGTGCAGATTATGAGGAGAAAAAATCAGATTTTGGTAGTTATTGGACTGTTGACGACGCTTTTTGCTTGTCATACCTATAGTGATTTACCGAGCTATTCCGTACAAAAAAATACCGATTGGAAGACCCAACGCATTGAGGCAGAACCACAAATCACCAACGGTGATGCTGAAAGAGGCTTCGATTATATTTTAAATGGCGACTATGTCGGAGGTGGAATTCCTTATGGCTTATTCAAGAAACGAGGAGCAAAAATCATCAAGAAAGTAGGAAAATCGAATCCCGCCAACGAAGACTTGCCTTATTTCACGAATGTATTTGAAACCCAAAATGGGACGAAAGTAGTGACAGGCAATTGCTTTACTTGCCATGCTGCACCGCTAGATGGAGAAATCTACTTGGGCATTGGAAATTATGCCTCCGATTATAGAGCAAATCTAAGTAGCTTTGGAAAAGTGATGACCAAAGTCGTGAATGTATCTTACGGAAAAGAATCTACGGCAGCCGCTGATTTTCAAGACTTTAATCGTTATTTATCCGCGATTGCGCCCGCCATTGAAACCGATCAAATTGGTAGTAACCCTGCCGCTCGCTTGGCAGAGGCTTGTATGCAGCATCGAAATCCTTGCGACCTCACTTATACTGCGGAAGAGCAATATCCTTCCGATGATTTCAACATTGCTTGCGATGTGCCGCCGCTTTGGCACGTCAAAAAGAAGAATGCGCTTTACTATAATGCCAACGGAAAAGGAGATTTCACAAAGCTGCTAATGCAAGCCTCCGTTCTAGGCATTCCAGATAGTACTTATGCAAGAGCAGTGCAGAAAAACTTTGTGGATGTCCTAGCTTGGCTGGAGTCACTCGAACCACCGAAGTATCCTTATGAAGTGGATGCCAGTCTTGCCAATGAAGGAAAAGCCTTATTCGAGAAAAATTGTAGCAGCTGCCACGGTACTTATGGCGAAAAGGAAACTTATCCCAATAAAGTCGTCAATCTCAATCTACTAAAAACAGATTCGCTTTACGCTACTTACGCGCTCTCTTCCAATATCACAGATTGGTACAACAAAAGCTGGTTTGCCACTTCCCAGCCACGTTCTCGACTTGAGCCTCATTATGGCTACATCGCACCACCTTTAGACGGAATTTGGGCAACGGCACCCTATTTACACAATGGTTCTGTCCCAACGATTGATGCTTTGTTGAATAGCAAAACGCGCCCAACTTATTGGAATCGCAACATTGAAAACTATGAATTTGACGAAGTCAAAGTTGGTTGGCAGTACAAGGGAAAAGGAGATGGCTCGGGTAAGATGACTTATGATACAACTATTCCAGGTTATGGAAATGGGGGGCATTATTTTGGGGATAAATTGAAGGATGAAGAAAGAAAGGCAGTGTTGGAATATTTGAAAACATTGTAGGCATTAAACTACCTTGTATTTGATTTACATTTATCGTAATTTTGAGTATTAACTCATTTATTAGAAGCACTTATGGCAGCAAGAGATTTATATCATTATCATGTTATTGAAGCACTCAAGAAAGAAGGTTGGATCATAACACATGACCCTTACACTTTCAATATGGGAGGAGTGAATTTTAGGATGGATATTGGAGCAGAAAAAATTCTAGCTGCCGAAAAGGACGGGAAAAAAATAGCTGTAGAGGTGAAAAGTTTCATCAAAAATTCTCCTGTCCAAGATTTGCATGAAGCTGTTGGTAAATATGATCTTTATTCTATAGCATTGGATATGCAGGAACCTGACCGAATAATATATTTAGCTATTAGACTTGTTACGCCATAAAAATCAATACTTTAATCTCAATTTGAGATTCCATAGACAGGTATGAGTAATGATGATTTTCCGAAATCTATCTTGTAGAGACTCGTAACGCCTTCAAATTATCATTTTGATATAATCATTCGATAATCTACTCATTCATGTCTTGTACAAAATACTCGTAGTCCCTTTATTTACTGGCATAACAAGTCTATTCCTAAACGTGCTTACGAAGATTTTTTCCAACGTCCTTTCGTGCAAGAAGCTATGACTATAAAAAATGTAAGAATTATCGTTTGTGATATGGAAACTAAAACTATTGACAAGTGGATAAACTAAACAAATATCAAGAGATCATACAAGACATATTTGAAGAGTATGCGAAAGACGTAACACCTGCAAATATGGAACAAATTGAAAATCAATTGATTATGGACAAAGAGCGTAACCATTATCAATTAGTTAGAGTTGGCTGGGAAAAAGGACTTTTCGTTCATCAGCTAGTCTTCCATTTAGATATAAAAAACGAAAAAGTTTGGATTCAGCGAAACTGGACAGACATGGATATAGCAGAAGAACTCATGGAAAAAGGAGTTGAGAGAAAGGATATTGTTATTGGTTTTATTCCTGCTCATGAACGTATTTATACAGGCTACGCTGCTTAAAATAAGAATTAATTAATGGAAGAAAATGTAAAAATTTGTTGCCCAAAATGTGATTGGGAGCCCGACGGTGGTAAATACTGGATGTGCAATTGTGGATTTGTTTGGGATACTTTTTCCACTGCTGCGCGTTGTCCAAGTTGTGGAAGACAGCACGAAGAAACACAGTGCATTGATCACGTTGGAGGATGTGGACAATTTTCTCCGCATTTGGATTGGTATCGCAATTTGGATAAATGGATGAAGAAGGAAGTCGAAGAATCCTTTAAAGAAGTGGAAACTCCCACGGAAGTACAGTAACCAAAGGTTGGCAACCTAAGAGTAGTTCTGATAAATACATAACAATAGTAAAAGTGGCTGCCAACTGCATATTCAACAAGGCGTCGCAGCTTTTCGATTCCGCAAACGATTACCTTGAGAAATGTTTAACTTTGAGGACAAGAAATGTTAATATTCTTTGCAAATTCATCATTTATTCTTTCCATTAATGTCTTCACGACTCAATCCAAATCTACGCCAACTCAGTCGCTTCAATCAATTATTATCTGCAAAGCAATATGTAGAGAAAATACGCGCTGGCAACCGAGTAGCACTTGGTCAAGCCATCACTTTAATTGAAAGTACTGCTTCTGTACATCAGAAATTAGCACAAGAAATTGTGGAACTATGCTTGCCGTTCAGCGGCAATTCTAAGCGTATTGGAATCACAGGTTCACCAGGCGTTGGAAAAAGTACTTTCATTGAGGCGATAGGACAATATATCATTGAAAACGAGCAGCAAAAAGTAGCAGTTTTAGCCATTGACCCTTCCAGCCAAGTACACAGAGGAAGTATTTTGGGCGATAAGACGCGAATGGAAAAATTGTCCAGATTAGAAAATGCGTTCATTCGCCCCTCCCCTGCTGGCGAAACACTTGGAGGCGTCGCGCGAAAAACGAGAGAGAGCATTATTCTTTGTGAAGCAGCAAATTACGAGACCATTCTGATAGAAACCGTCGGCGTTGGGCAATCCGAAATTGCAGTACATTCAATGGTAGATTGCTTTTTGCTGCTACTATTACCTGGTGCAGGTGACGAACTACAAGGCATCAAACGTGGCATCGTCGAAATGGCAGATTTTGTCATCATCAATAAAGCCGAAGAGGAGCGAAGAGCATTAGCAAAGAGTACCAAAAAATCCTATCGAAATGCACTGCATTTATTTCCGATAAAGGACAGTGATTGGACAAGTGCTATTCATGCGATTTCTGCTTTACAGCAAATAGGATTAGAAAAACTATGGAAAGATATTGAACGTTATTTTCAGCACGTCATTGCGAATAACTATTTGGAACAGCACAGAAATGAACAAGCCACTTACTGGCTGCATGAAAGCATAGAAAGTGGCTTGAAAAACTGGTTTTATAATGATCGGCTGATTCAAGAAAAACTACAATTATTGGAACAGTATGTTGCCAATAAAAGTGTCTCTCCTTTCAAAGCTGCGGCTGATTTACTGAAAAACAAGTTGAAACACGAAGAATGAGAAATTTCGTAATTCAAAATTCCTTATTCGATATTCAATATTCTATAATCCTTCTTGCAAACGACGCATTTGCTCCATGAAAGCAGGTCTTCTGCGTCGAGAGACTTCAATTTTCATACCATCATCCATAATCAAATAACCACCATCGCCTTTCACAAATTTTTGCATATAATTCAAGTTGATAACGTGGCGTTTGTGGACACGGTAGAAATTGAAAGGAGCGAGTAGTTCTTCGTAGGACTTGATGGTTTTGGAAGCTGTAATGCGTTCTCCTGTAGTGAGGAAAATGTGTGTATAATTATCATCGGCTTCAAAGCGGAGAATATCCGCAATATTGATGAAATAAATACCATCCAAAGCCGAAATACTCATTTTACGGAAGGCATTTGGATTATTATAATAAGTATTAAAAATTTCTAGTCGATTGTTGATTTGACTGCTGCGCTTGTGGTAAACACGATCAACACTTTCTCTTAACATATCTGGATCAATCGGCTTTACAATGTAGCCAATCGAGCTGTATTCGCAAGCCTTAATCGCGTACTCTTCGAAGGCAGTCACGAAAATAATTTCAAAATCAATTGGAGAGATTTGGTTCAACATTTGAAAGACTTGACCATCGGTTAAATTGATGTCCAAGAAAGCTAAATCTGGTTTCAACTTTCCACCCGCCATCAATTGCACACCTTCTTGTACGCTGCGTGCTTCTCCTATAATTTTTACGTCGCTGCAATGCTGTGCAAGCAAGTTTTTGAGATTGTTGAGTCCTTTTTCTTCATCCTCAACGATAATGGCAGTCAATGTTTCTTTACTATTCATCTTGTTGTTAGGTGTTTTTGTAATCGGTGAATTGTATGTCATAGTTCCCATAGACGAAAGGCATTTTTTATTTGTAACGATATTGGAATTTGATTTGGATAGCGATTGTCTTTTCATGTAAAGTACAAGTAACAAACACTCGTTCTGTCCAAATATTTTTTCAAATATAAGAATAATAACTCATGCCGAAAGCCTTTTATTTTCAGCCTTTCACAAATTAGAAGAGCTTAGAAATCAACTGACTACGCTACCTAAATCAATGCTACCTTTTCCTCAAATTAACTTTACTTGACTCAAACTTATTTTTATGAAAATTTTTGGAAAAAAAATCAAGTATTGCCGTTCG
>JBCDFY010000089.1:0-26724 GCA_039176995.1 Bacteroidota bacterium | reverse complement strand
TCATCTATTCCTATTTTCCACAAAAATACTCAAACACTATGATTTACAAAAAGATAAGATAATGATGAAGAAAAGACAGATTTAACGCAGCTAAAGGAAAAAAGAGCAAGTAAAATGTGGAGGTTATTATTTACTAAAGCCCTTACCTCACGATGGCAAATTACTGACTTACAAACAACCGAATCCCCTCATTCACTTCCGTACTCCCTTCCCATTGCACAAAATGCCCTGCTTTGTCTATAAAATATAGCTGTGCATTTTTAAACTCCTCCGCACCACTTTTAGCCACTTTTTCCACCGTCAATTCAGGATGCAGATACTTATTGGGAATAAGTGCGTCTTCTTTGCCAAAAAAGAGGAGTGTAGGTAAAGTGATTTCAGACAAACGCTCAAAAACGGGAGCTTCTAGCATGCCTATCACGCACTTTGGAATCATCTCGCAGTAGCGGTCGTATTCTTTGGTTTCGCGCATCTGTAAGCGATCGTCGATCATGAATTGCGCGTCTTCGGGCATATCATAAAAATTGAGGTGAAAGTTCTTTTCAATCTGTACGACAGGTGTTGCTTTGATGATGCTGGGGGTGATAAAAGTCTTGAAGAAAATATGATCTTTTTCCGTGAATTGTTCCAATCCTGCGGGTGCTACAAGCACTAATTTTTCTAGCAAGCTACTATTTTTCAGGGCGGTATGTATCGCAATTTGTCCACCCATAGAATGCCCAACCAAAACCACTTTTTCCAACTCCAACTGCTGAATAAAGTCAATCAAAACATCCGAAAAGAACGCCATACTCTGGTTACCCACGGCATCTATTGACTTCCCATAGCCTGGCAAATCCAAAGCAATGCAGCGGTAATTTTTTTGGAGTTCATCAATGTTCTTCTGCCAAGCCTTCAAATAGCTTCCCAAACCGTGTACAAATAGTAGGGTATGCTCTCCTGTTCCTTCCTCCACATAAGCGATTGCTGAGCTATCTTTCAGTAGTACAGTTTTAACTTTATAAGGGTATTGCCAGTCTTTCATAGATGTTGTGTTTTGCGCAAAAGAAGAGTTGAAGGAAATGAGGAATGCGAGGAGACCAAGAATATTTTTCATAATAGAAGATAGATTGAGTGAATTAAATAGGCACGCAGCGTTAAGGTATAGTATGGCAATCGCAAGAAAGCGAGATCGTCCAAGTCTATGACTTGGATGTTGTATCACTCGGTCTTAGACCGTAGAACTAAAGCAAGAATTAGGTCTAAGACCTTGTAATATTGCATCGAAGTCTGGACTTGTCCACCTCAGGCGTGAGAATTCAACGATCGAGTCTTTTCTTACGATTGCCTTAAAAGTATAGTGGACTTATAATCTTTAAGTGTACGATTAATAAAGATAGAGATAGATGTTGGCTTTTACAAATAATCCTTTATTGTCAACCCACATCAATTTTTAATTGAACTAATTGATTATCAATAGTAATGTATTGAGTGGTATCAAAATATAACGTTAAGTCAACTTCTCTATTTAGGATCACTTCTAAGTATAGAATCTTAGAAATTTTAGTTTTGTAATTAGATTTTATCGTTACAATACTAATTCGAGAAATCGCTTAAAACAAGATATATGAAATCATTAGCAGGAAAAGTTGCGATCATTACAGGAGGTGCGCAAGGCATTGGCAAGGCAACAGTAGAATACTTTTTGAAAGAAGGCGCGAAAGTCGCTGTTTGGGATATCAATGAAGAAAAAGCGAAAGCTAGTCTTGAAAAATGGCAAGCATCAGGACACGAAGTTCGTTTTTATGCGGTCAATACAGTGGACGAAGTAGCAGTGGAATTGGCAGCAAAAGCAGTGGTCACCGATTTTGGCGCAATCCATATACTTATTAATAATGCAGGGATTACCAGAGATGCCACTTTGAAAAAAATCACGATGGAGCAGTGGAAACAAGTCATCGAGGTGAACTTGACAGGCGTTTTCAATTGCACAAAATTAGTTGCGCCGTATATGATAGAAGCAGGCTGGGGAAGAATCGTGAATGCTTCTTCTGTGGTGGGTTTACAAGGGAATTTCGGACAAACGAACTATGCAGCTACCAAAGCTGGCGTCATTGGGATGACCAAAGTTTGGGCGAGAGAACTGGGGCGCAAAGGTATCACCGTGAATGCAGTCGCTCCTGGATTCATCAATACAGAAATGATGAGTACGATACCCGAAAAAGTGTTGGATGGCTTTCGGGCAAAAACGCCCTTGAATCGCTTAGGCACTGTAGAAGAAATCGCAGCAACTTACGCTTTTTTATGCTCCGAACAGGCTGGCTACATTACAGGTACAACAATTAGTGTAGATGGTGGTGTTTCTATATGAGAATACGTGATTATTGACCACATAGTCTTATAGCAGCAAGCTGCAAAACAAAACCTATACATGAACCACAAAGGGACAAAAGGACACAAAGAGTAGTATTTTTTCTGCGAAAAAATCTGTGTGCAACCTATGTATCCACGTGCTTCATAAGTAAGCATTTATGTACTACTTATTCTAAAAGTCTTGTTTTTTTTATAAACTTTTTCAAGTACGTAGTACAGTAGCCTTTTCATATAGTGCATACTATAATTAGGACATTTGGATGAAATGATTCAAGAGAGATGTGCGCATTTCAGAATCATTTTTCAATACAGTGTTTGTTATGCGAGCTAACTATGTGAAGTATGTGGTAAACCGTTACGAAACCACCAACTTTATGCGTAGCAAATTACAGAAATTCACCACCTTCACCAATGGTTTGCTGCCTCATGAAACTCAGTATCTGCTTGCTCATCAATCTTTTGCAGATCAAGAACGCCTTTCTATTCTGAAACGCATCGACTTCAATTGTCAGAATATTGAACAATTTACGCCTTACGATGAAAAAGTCGATAAGCGTAAATATTCACATCTAAAAAACTGGATAGAAAAGCGGTTGCAACTCATAGATGTGGACGTGCAATATGAGTGGATTAGCGAGTTAGATCGTAAGATAATGACAGATAGTATTTCCCCAGAAGATGAACTGCAACTGCTAAAATTTATTAAAAATTACAGGCATCCCATTTTCTTTTTCACCCATTTTTATGAACTTGTTCAAAATTATCGCCAATTTTTATTGATTCGCATTCGCTACAACGATCATGAAAAGACCGATCGTTTTCTCAGGACTTACGAAGCACAATATTTGCACTCCAAATCCATCTACGAAAAATTACACGTTGCTACTTTAGATATTGTGGAACAATACAAAGCAGCAACCGCCGAAAGCAGACAATGGGAAAGTTGGCTGACGGATATTTTCTACGATGAGCAATTGGACGGACTCAATCGCTATCAAGCCCTCATTCGCTTGAATTTTATTGGATTCAATTATCGTAAATTCGATCAACTTTTAGAGAAATTCAATTATCTCGATCAGCAATTCAGCGCTGGGCAGTACTACTCCAAACGGCTACTGCTCAATTACTACGGCAATCGTTTGTTGTTACATTCCAAGTCGAGGGATTTAGATCGGGCGGCCTACTATGGTTTTTTATCCATCCGCTCCAAAAATCACGATTACCTTTATTACCTCAACAATCTTTGCGCAGTGTTGCTCCGCCAAAAAAAGCATCAAAAAGCTCTAAATATCATGCACCAAGGTGCATCTGCTGCTAAAAAGACTAAGAATTTACACGCCAAAATCGGGTACATCGCTTTCTATATCGAATGCCTGATCGCTTGCGGTAATTACAAAAATGCAGAACGCTACGCTCAATCCTATCTCAATGTTTACAGTAAAGAGATCAAGGAATATCGTTGGCATTTGTTTTTCTCTGCTTATCTGAAATCTATTTTACAGCAATATAAGTACAGAGATTTGCTGAGCGTTATACAGCAAAATCACCTATTGGAAAAAGACAAGACTTACCAAAAAAAAGCAACCTACCTTCCAACCATTCCTTGGTTTCATGCGGTAGCGAGTTATCAAGAAGGCATAATCCACAAGTCCATATTGCAGGAAAAGCTCAACCAATTTAAGCAGGTAGAAGATCACAAACAGTACTTACTAAATGACTTATTAGAATTGGTGAAAAAGCACATTTGAGATTTCTGGAATCAACAAAAAAAGGGAAATTTCCAGAATGAAAATTTCCCTTTTTAAATAATTTACGCCTTGGCGTCTTTGTGTGCATCTAAGAAAGTCTTTGCATGCAATTACTCAAAAAAGCTATCATAATTGCTATTGCTATCACTACGCTTCTGTTTCTGTGGCTGCGCAATATCCGAATTCAAATCCAGCGTTCCTTCATCAAATCCTGCATCTAGCAAATTGGCACTTTGATTCTCACCCATCAACAAAATAGTACTTTCTTTCTCCCACTTCTCCAACATCTTCAAGCCTTCTTCTTCAAATACACCGTTTTGTAAGTCAACGGAATCCATAAAGTTGGCGGACATTTCCATGAAGCGTTCCATTTCGCCCACTTTATTGGCTACATCGTCAGCTACGGCTTCCATCGCACGATCAAACATTTCGCGCTTATCTGGATCGCCAGAAATGACACTCATCGCAGATTTCATGGCAGAGTGAGACGCACGAATCGCTTTGCGCTCTTGTTCTTTCACCGCTACTTGGTCGCGCGTATCTTCCAATAAGATTTCTGAGTTGGAGTACATCTTGGTCAGAATACGGTGCATCACTTCCATGCGCTGATGCAAAGCGGCGTACTTTTCATTGGTTTCTTTCAAACGAGCCGCTTTTCGAGAGGACAAGATCATCTGTTGCTGCTTGCCTTGCTCTTTGGCTTTGCTCGCCATTTTGATATTCATATTAATATCCTTCCCATTCTTATCTATGGTATTTTTCAACTTGCGCATTTGCCCTCGTAAAGCACCAATTTGCTTGCTCATTTTACGCAAATTATCCTCCAAATCAGAGATGTAATTTTTCAAAATACCGATGGGATCTAACGTCACAAAAATACCGGTAATCCAGCGCATCACGCTTTTGTACATATAGGAGACAAGCGTACGCATCCTTGGGTCGAGTATCATATAGATCAGCAAGACCAACACAGAGAGCGCAACGACTATTCCAATGGTCGTTTTAAGGGCTGCCAAGATTGCCGCTCCAAAAGTAACAAGCAAATATCCTGCTCCTACGATCAAACCTCCCATAAAAATCATGCCCGTCACGCCTTCTGGTCTTGACCAAAAAGATTTTGGCTTTGCGGAGGTATTATTAAATTGAACAACGTCTGACATCTATTCTATTTAAGTTTTGAGTTGAAAGTTTTGAGTTTTGAGGCTAATTTAGTCTATCCTCAAGCTCTATTTCGTTTGATTCAGTGAAGACCGAATTAAGTCATAAAGCTATGTTAACTAACTTTATGACTATGTGGTAAATAATACTGCAATTTACAAATATTGTTGAATGTTTTCTATATCCTGATTGATTTCGTTGAGGATGCTGCGATGGGTAAATTCAAAGGCTTCCTGCGTAGATTCAATCTTGGTTCTCGCCGCTTGAATGTGTTCATCTGCATGATCTATCGTCGATTGCGCTTTTTCAATTCGCTTCTGTAATTCTAAGATCTTTTTCTGATAGTCTTCAATTTGCTTTTTGAGTTTTTCGACTTCTTGCAATTTCCCTTCTACGCGCTGCTTCATTTGATTTTGCAGGGCCACATCAAACTGGTTCTTTTCTTTGCTTAAAATCTGCTTGTAATGTTCTGCGGATTTCAACAGCTTATCTTTGGTCAATCCAACCGAAGTAGCCGTTGCAAAAACGGATTTGAAAGCCGTTTCTTCCAGCATATCCATAGAGAGCAAACTGCCCAAGGATTGCTTAAATTCAATGTAGTCAAAACCAGGTAAGTTGTTCTTTTCCAATGCTTTCACTAGAAAATTTAAACTTTTTTCATCTAGTCCATGTGTTGCCCCGAAGAGGCTTTTTAAGTCTTTCTGCATTTCTATTTAAAGGTTTGAAGAATTGAAGGGGAAAGGAATCAGGTATGAATCATTCGCTTTCGTCTCTCAAACAACGCTTCTGTATCTTATTGTTTTAATTTGTAAACCAAACAAGTTTGGTTGTTACGAATGCAGCGCATTTATTTTTTTTTACCAATGAGTTTGCCATAATTATTACCCATCGAAGTAGCACTGTATTCATATTTAACGACTGAAAAATGGTTTTGTATCAAAAGATGACGTAAAAAATCGCCATGATATTGGGCATCTTTTAAATCGTGAAATTCCATCGAAATCACACCAATTTTTTGGAATATTTCATTGGGCAAAGTTTCCAAAATTTGATATTCTGCACCTTCACAATCTAGCTTCAAAAAATCAATATGTTCCAATTGATAAGTTTCCATGATTTGTGCTAAGGTTTGTATCTCAATTGTTTCCCCTTGTTCTTTTGCTAGATTATATTCAGGGAGTATGGAATGGTTTACACTTGCACCTTTGTACAACTGTGCTTCACCACTTTCTTTACCGATACCGCAAGATACAACTTCTACGTTTTGTGCCATATTCTTTTCGATATTTTGCTTCAAACGCTCTACATTCTCCTTGGATGCTTCGATGGCGATAATTTTAGCATCTGGATGTAAGTTTTTATGCGCAAATAGAGAGAAATAGCCAAAATGCGCGCCAATATCAACAACAGTCGCTTTTTGGTAGAAAGGAAAGTAGGCTGAGTAGCTGCGTTGCTCGAAAATTTCTTTTAGGATGGGAAGGGTAGGGCGGTTGGTGGAATAATCTAGTTGGAGGTCATTGGCTTTGCAGATTTGGTTGAATTCTTTTTTGTTGCGAAAGAAAGGCAGTGTCATCAATGTTGTTTTTCAAATAAAACATACGAATCAACACTCGCTCGTTGATTCGTATGCAATCTCACATCTCGCAATGGAATGGTCTAAAGTCTGACAGTGAAGCAATCTCTCTACGTTTTCCGCTTTTTCTTCTTTGCCGCAGGAAACAATACATTATTCAAAATCAAGCGATAGCCAGGCGAGTTCGGATGCAAATTTAAATCTGTTTCTGGGTCTTCCACGTAGTGACGATAATCTTCAGGATCGTGTCCGCCATAAAAAGTCCAAAAACCTTCGCCTGCTGGACTATGAATATAGCGCGCCTCGGTCGCAGGTTTGGTTTCTCCCATGATAAGGACATTCGACTTGATGGTATTCTTTTTGAAAGCAGTGGTTTGCCCCATAAAACCTTTGACAGTCTTAGTATGATTTTGCGTCAACATCGAAGGTACGGGATCCCATTTGGCAGAGAAATCGAAGAGCGTGAAGTAATCTTGGTCAGGAACAACGCGTCGCCCTGTGGTTTGACTATGATCTATATCTGAATATTCGTAGATGTAAGGATCTTTAATCAATTTAAAATCTTTGAAGGCAAAGGTTTTAGAGAAATCCAACTTGCTTTGTGCACTAGGATCGGCAGGATCCCCATCGTAAACTTCTGCACAAATATCCAAGCCCTCTGCTGCTAAGGCAATTTCGTAAGTATCCGTTGCTGAACACATGGCAAACATAAATCCACCACCAATGACGTACTCTTTGATCTTTTTGACGACAGCTAATTTGAGCTGTGAAACCTTCTGAAAACCATTTTCTTTAGCCAAGGCTTCCATACGTCGTACATTCTCTTGATACCACGGACGACTGTGGAAATTGCGATAGAAACGTCCATATTGCCCCGTAAAATCTTCGTGGTGCAAGTGCAACCAATCGTATTTCACCAATTCATCATTCAAAACTTTGGTATCATAAACCGTCTCATAAGGAATTTCTGCGTAGGTCAACACCATTGTCACGGCATCGTCCCAAGGCTGGATGCGTTCGCCTCGCTCGTTGAATTCAGGTGTGTAAACCGCAATTTTGGGCGCGACTTCCAATTTGATGACATCCATATTCACTTCTGGATGCGATATATCCTCTTGAATCTTAGCAAATTGTGCATCTGCAATCACTTCATAGCTAATTCCTCTAGTCAAGCACTCTTTTTCAAATAAGCGATTGTGCTGAAACGCAAAACTCCCACCTCGATAGTTGAGCAGCCAAAAGGCTTCGGCATTGTTTTCTAGCACCCAGTAAGTAATACCATAAGCTTTCAAATGGTTTTTTTGTCCTTCATCCATCGGGATGAGCATGTAGGCGGCAGTAGTCGTACTGACGATGCCGAAAAAGAGCAATAATGAGATGATTCCTTTTTTCATGAAATTGTGTTGTAATTTAATATAAATTGCTTCCTCTTCTGTTGTCCCAAAAGTGAAGTAATTGAATATTATCTTTTTGAATCCTATAAAGGAGAGAAGTTTGTTTGGTAATTACTGCTTTTCGAATTTCGGGTTTTACTTCCGAGGCAGGAAATGATGAAGGAAAGGTTTCAATCGTTTCGATAATTGCTTCGGTTTTGTCTAGGAATTTTAAAGCTGCTTCCAAACCAAACTCCAACTCTATGTAACCCAATAATTCTGCATATTCATCTTTTGATGTAGGAGACCAGATAACGTTCATACAGCTAGATTTTGACGAAACTTAGCCATTACTTCTCGATGTTTCAGACCTTTTCCATTTTCTAATTGCTGAATAGATAATTCTACTCTCTGCTTTTGAGCAACACTTAGCTCCGTCCAAAAATCATTTGAAGCCGCATCTTCAGTCTTATGATTTTCTAAAACTGTTTTTAGCGACTGAATAAATCCAGCATCTTTTACACTCACGATCTGATCGATCAACCAAAGTTTATCTGCTCTGATGTCTGCCATTTTACACGAATTTTTGATCTAAAACAATATTGTCAGTACAATAGCACATTCATAATAACTCCTTTAAACCTATCATTTGTTGCGTCATTTTTGCCAAAGTTTAAAAAAATGACAGACTTCGCTTACTTTATTTAGTTTTGTGCGTTAATTAAGGGAATAATCTGAAGATATGAGCATTCTAGAATTAGTAAAAGCAAAAGTTGGTCAGTTTGATCAAAACGCAGATGTGATTTTATTTGGTTCTCGTGCGAAAGGTACGGCACGTAAGGAGTCAGACTGGGATTTTTTGATCTTGATGAGTCAGCCAGTTGATTATGAAATGGAGGATCAAATTAGGGATGAACTATATGAAATTGAACTGGAGAAGGAAGAAATCATCAGTTCAATCGTAGAATCTAGCGAAGACTGGGAAAAATATGTGATCACTGCTTTGTATAAAAATATAGATAGAGAAGGAATAATAGTTTAATCCAACAAATAAGGACTGTACGAATCAAGTATTCATACAAATTTGAACCACTAAGACACTAAGAAGAGTAAAGCTTAAAATGCTGATTTATAGTAGTTTATTCTACACGTCTTTGGTTAAAAACTATTGTATGTTTATTTGTAGTTGAGAGAGAAATATGGGAAAAATAATCCACGAAGATTAGTTTAATCCGCCCAATCCGCGTTCCCATCCTACTCGCACAGACCAAACGACAAATATGAACAACATCAGCTTTCAATACCCAACTTGGTACATTTTTTTATGCGTTGCATTAGGCATTGTATTTGCACTCGCCTTGTATTTTCGAGATCGCCGTTTCCGAGACCAATCGAAGCAGTTGAATTGGGGTTTAGGAATTTTACGCGGCGTACTGGTAACGTTCCTGAGCGCATTATTACTCTCCCCTCTGCTTAAATCCTTGCTTACGGAGACGCAAAAACCCGTCGTAGTAATTGCACAAGATGTTTCTGAATCCGTGGCTTCAGAAATGAGTGCGGAAGAATTGGCTACTTACCAGCAAAATTTACAACAATTAAGTACGGATTTGGCAGAAGAATATGATTTGGTTGAATATTCTTTTGGAGAAGAGGTGCGCGAGGGAATAGATACGGTTTTTCAAGATAAACAGAGTAATTTATCCGAAGTCTTGACGACGATTTATGATTTGTATGGTGGTCAAAATTTAGGTGCAGTCGTTTTGGCGAGCGACGGCATTTATAACGAAGGTAGCAACCCAATTTACACCGGTACGAAGTTGAATGCGCCAATCTATACAATTGCTTTGGGCGATACGATTCCAAAGCGGGACTTGGTGGTGAAGCGTGCTTTTCACAATAAAATTGCTTATTTGAACGATCGGTTTGCGGTTCAAATAGATGTAGCGGCACAGAATTGTACAGGTCAAAACACCAATTTGGTGGTTTCTAAAATCGTGAATGGGAATAGCACAACTTTGCAAACGATTCCAATTTCTATTAATCAAGACAACTTTTTCACGACTAGAGAAATCATCATCGAAGCAGATCAAGCAGGCGTACAACGCTATCGAATCGCGCTTTCTACAGTCAGTGGCGAAGCTTCGCGCAGCAATAACGTCAAAGATTTTTTCGTAGAGGTACTGGATGCCCGCCAAAAAATATTGATTCTCGCCAATGCACCACACCCTGATTTGACAGCAATTAAGCAGACCTTAGAAGTCAATAAAAACTACGATCTGACAACTGCGTATATTACTGATTTACAGGAAAATATACGTGAGTTTGATTTTGTCGTTTTGCATCAGCTACCGAGCAAAAGCAATGCAGCAACTAACGTTCTGAATACCTTAAAAAATGAAAACATCTCGCATCTTTTCGTCGTTGGGGCGCAAAGTAACCTGCCAGCCTTCAACAAAGCACAGCCTTTACTCAGCATTCGTGGCGATGGTCGGAATACCGATTTCGTACAAGGCATTGTGCAAAATGACTTTAACTTATTTACTCTCAATGAAGAATTGAAACAAGCAGTTCGACAGTTTCCACCTTTAATTGCACCCTTCGGAGAATACCGTGCCAATCCAAATGCAAGTATTTTGCTTCGTCAACAAATCGGTCGAGTGGATACCGAGCGTCCTTTATTTTTATTGGGAGAAGTGGCAGGTGCAAAAGTGGGCGTTTTAGCAGCAGAAGGCTTATGGAAATGGCGATTATTCGATTATTTACAAAATAACAATCATGATTTGTTCAATGAATTAATCGGCAAGACGGTACAGTACATTTCCTTAAAAGAAGACAAGCGGCGTTTTCGGGTGAATTTGGATAAAAACATTTTTGATGAAAATGAAACCGTTGTCTTTGGAGCAGAATTGTATAACCAAAGCTACGAATTGGTGAACGATGCTGATGTCAAAATGGTCATCACTAGCAATGATGGTAAGAATTACGATTATGTGTTCAACAAAACTGACCGAGCATACAGCTTGAATGCTGGAATTTTACCTGTCGGAAATTACAGTTTTAATGCTTCCACGACTTTCAATGGACAACAACTCACCTATCAAGGACAGTTCAGTGTTCAGCCCATTCAGCTAGAACTGTATGAAACGACCGCTAATTATAATAT
The DNA here is from genome assembly GCA_039176995.1 of Bacteroidota bacterium. Classification (GTDB taxonomy): domain Bacteria; phylum Bacteroidota; class Bacteroidia; order Chitinophagales; family Saprospiraceae; genus JAAUTG01. The sequence continues at coordinate 15,357 of JBCDFY010000089.1, read as the reverse complement.
CCTTCGCATTCTAAGCGAAGATTATGGTGGTGAACTCTTATTTGCCGACCAAGTGGGCGATCTGGCAACCCGCATTCAATCCAAAGGCAATGTTAAGCCTGTGATTTATCAAACGGCACAGACTCGCTCCGTCATTAATCTAAAATGGATATTCTTCTTGCTGTTAGGCTTGCTGACTTTGGAGTGGTTTTTGAGGAGATATTTCGGGGCTTATTGAGTTTTTCTTCCCGCCTTTATTATACAATGTTCAAGCATCTACATTTTACACCAAATGTAATCAATTAGCTCTAAAGCTTAATGTTCTCTAACTCTTGATTGACAAGTATATTGTCGCAACTTTTTCGATTTTTATGGGTTATCTAGGATATAGACAAATAATGTTGTAAATTACGATTTCAAAAGCCAAATTTCTGTTAACATCTATCAAATTAAGTTGCATATGTACTTCACCGCCGAGCATAATTTTTTCAGAGAAGGATTCAGAGATTTTTTACAAAAGGAAGTCGTTCCCCACATTGAAAAATGGGAAAAGACAGGAACGATTGAACGCTTCATCTGGAAGAAGTTTGGGGAAATGGGCTATTTTGGAATCAACTATCCTGAGCAGTATGGTGGCTTGGATTTAGATTTGTTTTATACGGTCATTTTCATAGAGGAAATGCAAAAAATAAATTCAGGTGGTTTTGCCGCAGCGATGTGGGCGCATACCTATTTAGCGATGACCCATCTGAACGCGGAAGGGTCGAATTACATCAAAGAAAAATATTTGGTCCCAAGTATCGAAGGTGAAAAAATTGGTTGTTTGTGTATCAGTGAACCATTTGCAGGTTCGGATGTGTCAGGTATGCGTTCAGCAGCAGTGAAAGAAGGAGATCACTACATATTGAATGGTTCTAAGACTTTTATTACCAATGGAGTATATAGCGACTATTTAGTGGTCTCTGCCAAAACGAATCCCGAGCTGGGCAATAAAGGCATCAGTTTATTTGTGCTAGATCGAGAAATGGAAGGCATCAGTGCTTCTAAGTTAGACAAATTAGGCTGGCGTGCTTCCGATACTGCAGAATTAGCGTTTGATAATGTTAAAATTCCTGCGAAAAACTTGCTTGGAGAAGAAGGAAAAGGCTTTGCTTACTTGATGCAGCATTTGTCCTTGGAAAGATTAATAATGGGCATCAATGCACACGCACGCGCAGAGTTTGCAATAGATTACACGCTACAATACATGTCTGAGCGTCAAGCCTTTGGCAAAAGCTTAGATCGCTACCAAGCCCTGCGGCATCGTGTTGCAGAAATGGCTTCGGAAGTGGAAATGGCGAAGGTTTTCAACTACCATACCATTGCTCGATTGGATAAAGGAGAATATGTGGTAAAAGAAGCAAGTATGTCCAAGCTGAAGTGCACCAAAATTGCGGATGAAGTGATTTATCAGTGCTTGCAGTACCTAGGGGGCTACGGTTACATGGAAGAATATCCATTGGCGCGTTTGTTGCGCGATAGTCGCCTTGGACCCATCGGTGGCGGTACTTCTGAAATTATGAAGGAAATTTTGGCAAAGATGCTGATTGATAAGAAAAGTTATAAGCCTGCGACGGTTTAGGCACGCCAAGGCGCAAAGTTTAGGATTGGAGCGCGGATTAGACGGGTATAACGGATTGTGGACGGATTTTTTTCTAAGTCCTAATATGCCCTATGCTCAACTCGCAACAATTAAGCAAAGAAACTTGTAAGTCTCTCTTACATTTCCGACCTTTCCGCGAACAACAAATTCAACTATGTTTGTAATCATCAGAGTACTTGTGATCGGAGCAATCATTTGGGGCGCGATCAAATTGGTACTTTTTCTCTTGCGTAAAGGCCACGAGCATCTTGCTTGCCCTAGTTGCGATGGCAAAGGTTATTGGTGGAGTGCTAGGGATAAGGAGTTTTGTAAAGTTTGTGATGGGACGGGGAAGCGGCAGCGGTGAGGCTTGAAAGAATGATGAAATAATATGAAAATTACTAGAAAAGACTTCGATTCGATCTTTTTGTAATAACTGTCTTTAGATAATGTCTAGTTATGATGCTGAAAAAATCATCATATTTGGCTTACACAAAAGCCAAAAAACATAATATTTGGCTAGTATAAAAGCTAAATGCGTAGTCAAATACTATCTTTGGAGAACCATGCAGCAGCAAGAAATTGATTACGTTTTGAGCAGACAGGTCTAAAGCTTACGAATTCAAATGGAATCCAAAAGCTAAAGCAAAATTTTCTAAGACATTTACAACGTCATATGATGCAGAATGTATGGTAGTTAATCAAGACAATTTCAGAGCATTTGTGATGATTTAAAATAGAAAAATTGCGCAGGCAGTGTTCATTAATCTGTTTCAACTGAATTTCAGTAACCTATTAATTGACTAGTAATCAAAACCCTGTATTCTCTGCGTGATGTACTTTTTTGAATACACTTATGACGCAGCATAAACGCTCTAAATGGAGGAATTAGTTAACCTAAAATAATCGAACTTCTTCAAATGATTTGTTGAGTATTATTTCGATGTAATTGTTTCCTCCTTTTTGATTAAAAATAACCTCTTCGCCATCTACTCGACACTGCTCCACCTCAAAAGATAACCCATAAACACAAATTCGATAAGTCCCATAAGATTCCTCATAAAAACCTTCCTGCTGGCGACGAATCGTCAAGCTCTGCGTATCACCTTCCACTTCAAACGTCTTCAAACTATACTCGCCATCTTGATAAGCATGGCCTTCGCCTGCATCTTCGTAAAATTGGGTTTCGCTTTTGCCATTGATATGAAAAATACGCAGTTCCAATTGCTCAATGTCTTGTTCTCCAACATACTGCTGTATTGGATAGAATGGAAGGACTGCACCTGCTTTCACGAAAATTGGAATCTTCGCTAAGTCCACCGCTTGTGTCAATTTTTGTTGTCCTTTATGTTGCTCTGCGGTATGGAAATCATACCAAGTTCCTTTTGGTAGGTAAATACTTTGTTCTGTGATTGGTTCTAATGCCTTATCTTCTTCCAATTCTGTATATTCCTCAAGTGTAGTTTTTAATTCCTCATTTATGATTTTCTTGTCAAGTAAATCTTCTTCCAAAACTTTACTTTCTACCAATTGCTCGGAAATCTCCTTAGCTTCTTCCTCCTTTTCTTCTTGGATAAAGCCCTCCAACGTACTTGCTTGCTCCACAGGACAAATCAGCAAATGATCGCCAAACATGAATTGCGATTCTAATTCATAATTCTTCGCATCACTTTGATCGTAGAAAACCATACTGCGAATCATTGGTGTGCCATGATTTACATTTTGCCAAAAAGTAGAATAAATGTAGGGGAGGAGTCGATAGCGCAATTCGACTGCTTCTTTGATGAGGGCTTCGTATTCCGTGCCAAAAACCCACGGCTCTTGATCTAAGCGATTGAAACGTTCTTTTTCTGCCACTTCATCTTGACTGGTTTCACTTGCGCCATCCACATTATTACCCATGGAATGAATGCGATAGAAAGGATGAAAAATACCCAATTGCATCCAACGTACCATCAATTCACCCGTTGGAGTACCCGCAAAACCTCCAATATCTGAACCTACGAAAGAAAAACCCGAAATACTCAATCGCTGGCACTGCGTATTCGCGATGTGCAAATGTTCCCAACTTGCTACATTATCGCCTGTCCAAACGGCAGCAAAGCGTTGTCCGCCGCTGTAAGTCGCACGTGTTACCAAAAAGGGGCGTTTGTTCGGTCTCAATTGCTGCAGACCTTCCGTCGTTGCCCTCGACATTTGCAGACCATATATATTGTGTGCTTTCCGATGGTCAGTCAGCTCACCTTCATAATCGTGCAGAACGGCATCAGGAAAAGTGCCGCGATCAACTTTGAACATTGCAGGCTCGTTCATATCATTCCAAAAGCCACTAATACCTTGCTCAACATAAAGTCCCTTGTATAATTTTCCCCACCAAGCACGCACATCGGGGCGCGTATAGTCAGGGAAAACGCAAGCAGGTGGCCACACTGGTCCAATCATGGTTTCGCCCGTTGTCCGATTACAATAAACTTCATGTTCCAAGCCTGATCGATACACCCAATAGTCTTCATCTGCTTTCAATCCTGGATCAATCATCACTACGGTTTGAAATCCTTGTCCTGCCAAATCCGTAATCATTTCTTTGGGATTGGGAAAATGATCGTGATTCCAAGTGAAGCAGCGATAACCATCCATATAATCTATATCCAAATAAATTGCGTCACAAGGAATCTGACGCTTTCTAAATTCATCCGCAATTTCTCGCACACGCGACTCTGGAAAATAGCTCCAGCGGCATTGGTGAAAACCCAATGCCCACATCGGCGGCAGTTCAGGAGTACCTGTCAGCTTGGTGTATGCTTGGGCGACTTGTAGTAATTCAGGACCATAGATGAAATAATAATTCACTTCCCCACCTTCAGCGTAGAAACTGGTCATGCCATTTGCTTCGCTATCAAAATCGAAGTGCGTGCGATAGGTATTATCAAAAAAGATGCCATAGCCGATGTTTTGGTGTAAACCAAAATAAAACGGAATCGTACGATAAAGTGGGTCACGATCAGCGTCATAAGCAAAAGCATCGGTGTTCCAATTTTCCTTTTTTTGCCCGCGTAGATTGAGTTTGGAAGATTTATCGCCCAAACCGAAATAATTTTCTCCACCGTGTGCGACATAACTAATACGCACTTCAGAAAGACCGTTTAGCAAAGTAGAAAGCGCACGATAGGGTTGGGCGTCCTCACATATGAGTTGACCACCTTTGTCAAGTATTTTAAGTAAGGCTTGTGCTTTAAATATTTGACAATCAATTTGTTGGGTTTTGATGGAAAAATGATCTTCTGACTCCAAAAAATCAATTTTAACTTCTGTCGCTTCAAATTTAGGGTCAATCGCATAGGAAAAGTCTCGCTCAAATTTGCGTTGGTGGGTGTAGCGAAAACGAATAATATTTTCGCTCAATACTTCTACTTTCAACTTAATGCGATTAGTTGTAGTAAAAAGAAAAGTATTGCCTTCTTGCTGAGAACTGATAATATGGTCAGGTGAAAATTGCTGATATACATCTGGGTAGCGTCCTGTAGCATCTGTACTTTCTATTGGAACGGCTGACTTAAATACTTGAAGCGGAGAAATAGCATCTTGTGAAGTAGCTTTTTCTTGATTTTTCATATGCAAAAGGGAATGATAGTTTGAATTTTCAACAAAAGTTGTGATAAATAGAGGGATATGCAAATTCTTATACTGTAAATATTCTGCGTTTTTATTTGATTCCTATTTTTCTGCTATATTGTGTTTTTCGCATTAAAAGATAACTATAATATATGCCTTCCAATCTACGCTATCCTTGGGCGCGCCAGCTTGTACAATCTTCCTATATTGATGTGTTTGGAGCCGTCTTAATTTTAGGGGTTTGCATTACGCGCGACTTTCATGGAACGATTTATCATCAAGGAGAGGTTCAATTCGGAATTTCTATTTTGGAATTGGGAAGCTATATGAAGGAAGGAGCATTTCCCCTAGGTATTTTCTCCATAATTGGGGCTATTTTTTCTGTACTTGCAACGCGTTTAGTAGGGAAGCAAAATAATTGGGGTAATTTTATTGCCATTTTGACTACAATCAGTTCAGGAGCAATTGATTATATGTTTGGGAATCATTCCGCGATCATTACTTATCCAGTTACTTTTATCATCCATAACTTTGCGTTTACCAATTGGCGGAAAGGTACAAAGATTAAGAAGCGAGATGTTTGGTATTATCTTATTTTTGCGGGAGGCATTGCACTTGGATTTGCGTTGGTTTATTTGGGTGCATATCTTTTTGGAGGAAGAACAGACGCGTATTTTTTGAGCTTAGTTTCAGTCATATTTGGGCTTTCATTAGGAGCTAATTTTTGCAACGCACTCAAGTATGAAGAGACCTTTGGCAACTGGATTGTATACAATGTAGTACAGCTCGCGAAAAATCTCACGCAAAGAAACATTGCTAACGTAGTGAAGTATGTTTTCTATTTATTCAATGCGGCGGTTACTTTGGTAGATTGGAAATTCAACGGCGATACCGAGGAGAATCAAGAAATAAAAGCGGAAGAACATCTGGTAAATGGCTAGCCATTTTGACAGCTTTTCTAGTTGACTTTTATTTGGTATGTGATAGTATCTGCTTGACCTAAATTATTAATATTAGCCTTCAAAATCCAAGTACCTTCCTGCTTCATCTCAATAGATTTGATAATGTATTTTCCATCACTTCCGAGTGGAACAATTTTTCCAGCATGATTTAGCTTTATACTAGAATCAGTTTTCAAATATCCATCTATCTTTATTTGTGCGTAGTTCAATTATCTTCCACTTTTGTCTAGTAATTTAAAAAACCAGTGACTAACTTCGTTCGCTTTTGCTTCACTAAGTGTGTATATCTTTACTTGAAAAAGGTTGTTATCCGTTGCGATGAAACCTTCATTTAAGCTGGATACTGTAAAGCCATCAAGTGTCGGGAATCCATTGGGGATAGGATTATTTTCGCCATAGAGCGTGCTGCAGGTGAAGGAGAGAAAAATGAACAAACTGAGAGTGATTCTCAACTGCTTTATAAATGTTATACTGTTACGAGTTTGTAGTAACCGATTAAACGACTTCATGGCTAAAGTTTGTAGCGTAAATAGGAGCTATTCGCAAATAGTGTAAGATTCTCTGCTAAATAGCTGTAAATGAGTGATTATAAACTTAATACGTAGTGCGACTTACATTAAATGCGCCAAACTTTATGCCAAATACAAGAGGGAGCGTAAATGCTTGAAGATCAACTTTCTCAAAATTAGAAAACAACATATTCTTTACTATTTTGAGAAAATTCTCATTTTGAGAAAATTATTGCGTGTACATTTACTTGCAAATTGGGTATTAATCAACTCATTTGCAGGACTTTGGAAAGGAATATAGAACTAATAAATTGGTAGATGAGTAATGAACAATAGCTAGGTAATATTTAAAACCTCTACAGTAGATAAGTTAAGAGCTGCACAGACAATAGCATGAAGGTCATTGATTTTGAAAGGCTTTCCAATTTGATAGTAAATGCCAGCTTCGCGTGCTTCATCTGTTATCTCATTCAAATTGGAAGCTGTAATTGCTACTATAGGGACTTTGGCTGATTCAGATGAAAGAGAGCGTATTCTTTTTGAAGCCTCAAATCCATTCATATTAGGCATAAATAAATCCATCATCACTATATCAAAATCACCTTCATCGACTGCGTAGATAGCATCTTCTCCATTAGTTGCAATGGCTACTTGAATACCCCATTTTTTAAGAATAGTAACTAATATTTTTTGATTGAGTGGATTATCCTCCACTACTAAAGCTTTTTTACCTTGCAGTTTTGTTACATCTAATGTGTTTACAATTTCTTTACTTGCTTTAAGGAAGTCTATTTTAGACGCTGTTTGGTAAGGAATAAAAAAGCTAAAAATACTTCCTTTTCCAAGTTTACTTTCTACTTCAATTTCACCTCCCTGAAGCTCTACCAATCTCTTACAAATAGCCAATCCTAAACCTGTGCCACCATACTTTCTGGTACTTGCCACATCATCCTGCGTGAAACTTTCAAAAACTTTTGCTTTGTTACTTTCGCTTATCCCTATACCTGTATCAGCAACACTAACAAATAATTTAACTTCTCTTTTGTTGATTTGCTCTGTCCAAGCCTCCACCTTTACATATCCTTTCTCTGTAAACTTAACTGCATTGTCAAGTAAGTTGGAAAGAATTTGATTGAGGCGAATCGGATCGCCAATCAAATAGTGCTTCAAGGAACTTTCGCGAAAATTTACTTCAACCTCAATTGCTTTTTTTCTTCCAATATTTTTATAAGCATGTCCAATTTTCATGATTAAGTTGCGAGCATCGAAACCCTCTTTTTCTAAATGAAACTTTTGAGCTTCTATCTTAGAGAAGTCGAGCAAATCATCTAAAATACTCATCAACTGCTTTCCAGAGGCACGCAAATCCTTCAAATAAGAAACTTGCGAAGGCTTTGGCTGTTCATCCAGTAGCAAATCTGCGAAGCCAATAACCGCATTCATAGGTGTGCGGATTTCATGACTCATGGTGGCGATAAAGTTCTGTTTGACCAAAGCTGCTTCCTCTGCCTTTTCCCTCGCCAACTGCAATTCCTGATTTTTCTTGATAAGTTCTTTATTGAACTTCTTTCGACTTTGATTCCTTCTGTAGGACAAGAGCAGTGCTAATAAAAACAAGACGAATATACCTCCCATCACATATAATCTTTGTCTTTCTTTCCGCGCTGCTTCCTTTTGCTCGTATAGTCTAGCCTGTTTTAAGGTAGCGGTTTTAATGACATCAAGATTATTTTTTCGGTCTTCATCCATTTCCTGATGAATGATGTAGTGCTTGTAAGCTTTTTCATAGTTATTCCTCACACCATAACACTGTGCCAACAAAAACGCTGCATTCCCCCTTGCTTCAGACATATTTGCATCTTCTGCTAACTGAAACGCTCTTTTACCATACCTGAATGCAGTATCGTATTCTTTTAAACTCTGATTGATTTCTCCTGCAAGGATGAGGCTGAAGACATGACCTCGGTAGTTTTTTCCTTCTTCTTGAATGTTAATAGCATTTTTGATGTGGGGCAGTGCCAATTCGTACTCTTGTTGTTCATTTAAAAGGTAAGCGGTATGAAATTCTGAACTAGCAATGAGCGTTTTGTATTGAATCGAATCTGCCAAAAGTTTTGCATCCTCCAAGTAAGTCATTGCGACATCATAGTTTTGACGCCGACGCTCCATCGCACCTAGATTCCGATAGGAAATACAAATTCCTCTTAAATCCTGAATATCTTCTCTGATACCTAGTGCTTCTTGGTGATATTCTGCTGCCTTTTCATAATCGGCTATGTGTATGTCGTAAATTTCTCCAATATTACTAAGTCGTGAGGCAATAGTCTTTTGATCTCCAATTCTTTGGGCATATTCTAAAGACACTAACAAGTGCTCCAGTGCTTCCGCATATTTTGCTTCAATTTTGAGCAAATAGCCAATGTTATTATGAATTCTGCTTAGTAGTGCTAATGACTTTGTATTCTTCGAAGTTTCAAGTGCTTTAGAAAATTGCTGGTGAGCAGTTTTGTAATCTCCCATTTTTCGCTTCACTACTCCGACATCTATGAAAGAGGCAGCCAGTTTATCTTGCAAACCTAAAGAGTCATATATAGCTTGCGCCTTCATGTACCATTCTAAGCCTTCCTCGGATTCTCCGATATGAATGTAGGCATAGCCATTATTTCGATAAGCATCTGCTGTTCCTTCTACATAATCAATCTTATCAGCAATTTCAACGGCAGTATTGGAATAAAAGAAGGTGAGTTCTGGATCGCGATCTCTAAAGTGGCGAGCCATATCATTATATATGTTTACTTTTTCTTGATTATCTTCGGTACCTAATTCTATCTGGTGAAAATTAGCATCGGTTTGCGCTAAAAGCGCAGGATAGGCGAAAACGAAAGATAAGCATATGATAACTATAATCCGCATCAAGGAACATTGACTATTTTAATCACTAGATATTCTAGTCTGTATTTATCCGACCCAGAGGAACGAAGCTTTTGAGGTTATGAGTGATCGTTGATTGCTTGCAGATGAATTAGTGCCTTTCAAAAATAGTTGAGTAGATTATTGAGACTCCTTACACTCGTGTAATACTTCTTTAATGATTTAAATGTTTTAACAATAAAGCCTTTCATATCACTCTTGCTACAAATATGCTATTTTTTGCTTAAAAAAGATAATTATCTCAATCGAATAATGAAATTCTCCATGTATGCAACAAAAAATCAAGATTATCTTACCGCAGAAAAACAAAAACATCTTCTTACCATCTCAAGTATTGTGCGAAATTCACCCTCTTTTTCAAGCAGTTATAAAAATGAAATGGAAAAAATATTTTAAAAACGCTTGTTTATTGAGAGGAATAAACCTACTTTTGCACTCGCTTTTGAAAAAGGCTAAAAAATTAAAGATTTTGCTATTAGGATTCGGTCGAGTTAGAACGAGCTAATAGCTCAAAAAACAAAACTGTGGATACATTAAGTTACAAGACGGTTTCAGCTAAGAAAGAAGCCATCGAACGCAAATGGTACATTGTTGATGCAGAGAACGAAGTCGTTGGACGTTTGTGTTCTAAGATTGCTCATGTACTTCGCGGAAAACATCAACCGCACTACACTCCTCACGTAGATTGTGGAGATTATGTCGTCGTTGTTAATGCAGATAAGGTTCGATTCACTGGAAACAAGATGGCACAAAAAGAATACTTGACTTACTCTGGTTATCCTGGAGGACAGAAGAGTACAACTGCACAGGAATTGATGCAAAAGAAACCAACAAAAGTGGTAGAAAATGCAGTAAAAGGAATGTTGCCTAAAAATCGTTTAGGACGTGCAATGTTCAAGAAATTGTACGTTTATGCAGGTGGCGAACATCCACATGATGCGCAGCAACCACAAGAGTTTAACTTCTAAGAACTTTTAAAACTATAAGATTTTTCTGATATGGAAATGATTAATTCAATAGGAAGACGAAAAGCATCTGTTGCTCGCGTATATTTGATGAAAGGAGAAGGAAAGATTATCATTAATGGTAAAGATTACAAAGACTACTTTCCACAAAAGCATATCCAATCTAAAGTATTAGAGCCATTCCAAACGGTAGAGATTGATAGCAATATTTACGATTTAAAAATCAACGTGAATGGAGGGGGCTACAAAGGTCAAGCAGAAGCAGTTCGCATGGCAATTTCTCGTTCTTTAGTAAAATTGAGCGAAGATTTTCGCAAGCCATTAAAAGCTAAGAAATACTTAACGCGTGATGCTCGTCAGGTGGAACGTAAGAAATACGGTAAGCCAAAAGCAAGAAAGAGCTTCCAGTTCAGCAAGCGTTAATATTTTTTCTTTTATCAAACTAATAAGATCAGCCTTCGGGCTGTCTATATAAATCATAAAATAATGGATAAGCCTACTTATAAAGATCTCTTGGATGCGGGCGTACACTTTGGGCATCTAAAGAAAAAGTGGAATCCAAAGATGGCTCCTTACATCTTCATGGAGCGTAAGGGAATCCACTTAATTGATTTGAATCGTACTTTGGATGGCATGGAGCGTGCTGCGAATGCGTTGCGTACTATTGCCAAGTCTGGTCGTAAAATCATGTTTGTTGCTACTAAAAAGCAAGCGAAAAATATCGTTGCAGAAGCAGCAAAGAGCGTTGGAATGCCTTACGTTACAGAGCGTTGGTTAGGAGGAATGATGACGAATTTTTCAACAATTCGTCGTTCCGTGAAGAAAATGAACAACATTGATAAGATGTTGGCAGATGAGACTTTGGACAGTATCACGAAGAAAGAGCGTTTGATGTTGACGCGCGAGCGAGCAAAATTAGAAAAAGTATTAGGTGGTATTGCAAATTTGAACCGTTTGCCTTCCGCAATTTTGATCGTTGATATTCAACACGAGCACATTGCAGTTGCAGAATCTCACAAACTGGGCTTGCGTACTTTTGGTTTGGTAGATACTAATTCTGATCCAACGCAAGTTGATTATCCAATTCCTGCAAATGATGATGCTTCTAAGTCTATCGAAATCATCATGAAGTACCTAACAGAGTCTATTCGTGAAGGTTTGGAAGATCGTCGCAAATCCAAATCGGAGAAAGGAGCAAAGCAAGAAGCTTAGTTCTTTCCAAGTTTAACTCCTTCAAACCCACTTAAATTGATCAACCATTTACTAAAATCATTATACAAAATGAGCAAAATTTCCGCTGCCGATGTAAAAAAGCTCCGTGACATGACGGGTGCAGGTATGATGGATTGTAAAAAAGCCTTGACCGAAGCAGAAGGTGATTTAGAAAAAGCAATTGAAATCCTTCGTAAAAAAGGACAAAAATTGTCTGCGAAGCGTGCAGATCGTGAAACTAAAGAAGGTGTAGTCATCGCTAAAATTTCTGATGATCGCAAGAAAGGAGTCATCGTTAAATTGAGCTGTGAAACGGATTTCGTAGCAAAGAACGAAGACTTCGTAAAATTGACAGAAGAGTTTGCAGGTATTGCATTAGACAATTTTCCATCCACTACTGAAGAGTTATTGAGCTTGTCTTACAATGGAATCACGGTAGGAGAAAAAGTAACAGAGCAGATTGGTGTAATTGGTGAAAAATTGTCAATTGCTTCTTACGAGCGTATCGAAGCAGATCAGGTTGCCCCTTACATCCACATGGGAAATAAAGCAGGTGTTTTGGTCGGCTTGAATAAAACAAGTGACAGTGCTTTTGATGCAGGAAGAGATGTAGCTATGCAAGTAGCGGCGATGCGTCCAGTAGCAGTAGACAAAGATGGCGTAGATTCTTCAATCATTGACAAAGAGATTGAGATTGGAATGGAGCAAGCGCGCCAGCAAGGTAAGCCAGAGCAGATGCTAGAAAAAATCGCTCGCGGAAAATTGAATAAGTTTTTCAAAGAAAATACCTTGCTTAATCAGCAGTTCGTTAAAGACAGCAAGAAGTCAGTTCAAGACTATCTTCAAAGTGTTGAGGATGGATTGACCGTCACCGATTTCAAGCACGTTGAACTTGGTTAAGACAAAGCAAATAAAAAAGAGGGAATCATTCATTTTGATTCCCTTTTTTTTGACCTCAAATCAACAGTTAAACAATTAAACGAATCAATAGTACTTCAATGAGTATCCAATATAAACGCATATTACTCAAACTAAGTGGAGAATCTCTAATGGGTGATCAACAATTTGGCATAGAACCCAAAATGTTACAGCATTATGCAATACAAATCAAGGAGTTAGTGGATATGGGAGTAGAAGTAGCCGTAGTGATTGGTGGAGGCAACATCTTTAGAGGATTACAGTCGGCTGCGATGAATATTGATCGTGTGCAAGGTGATTATATGGGGATGATGGCAACTGTGATTAATGGAATGGCTTTGCAGAGTGCCTTGGAAAAAGTAGGCGTTTACACGCGTTTGTCTACTGCCATTGAAATGCGCCAAATTGCAGAACCATATATCCGCAGAAGGGTAGTGCGTCATCTAGAAAAAGGACGTGTAGTTATTTTCGGTGCTGGAACAGGAAGTCCTTACTTCACTACAGACTCCACTGCTGCCTTGCGTGGAAATGAAATCAAAGCAGATGTACTACTAAAAGCAACTAGAGTAGATGGCATCTATTCTGCTGATCCAGAAAAAGACCTGAATGCAGTTCGCTATGACAACATCAGTTTCGATGACGTAATTCAAAAGGGCTTGAAAGTCATGGACATGACGGCATTTACCTTGTGTAAAGAAAATAACTTGCCAATCATTGTTTTTGATATCAATAATTCAGACAACCTCAAACGAATTGTACAAGGAGAACAAATTGGTACGCTAGTGAGTAATGGATAATGTGAAGATAAAAGTGGAGTTGTATTAAGTGAATTCAAATCTCTGCGTGCTCTGCGCTTTCTGCGTGAAACAATTCAAACAGCCTATCATGAGAAAAACTATGTGTAACTTATGTGCCTATGTGTTTAATTATTATCAAACGCCCTCAATAATCCTTACCTTGCTTATCAGATTCAAACGATCAAGCCATGCAAAAAATCTGGCAAGCTGCTGAATACGATGTTTCCGTTGCCGAACAATTACAAAAAGAACTAAACATTCACCCTATTTTTTGTCAACTTTTAGCGCAAAGAGGTATCACCTCCTTTCAAGAAGCAGAACAATTCTTCCGCCCAAAACTCACTGATTTACACGATCCTTTTCTCATGAAAGGAATGGAAAAAGCAGTTACCAGAATTGTACAAGCCATTGAAAATCAAGAGAAAGTATTAATTTATGGTGACTACGATGCAGATGGCGTAACTTCAGTTGCTTTGCTCTATTCTTTCCTTTCACCTTTAATCAAATCTTTAGATTATTACATTCCAGATCGCTACAAAGAAGGCTACGGTGTTTCTTACGAAGGTATCGAATTTGCTTATCAAAATCGCTTTGATTTACTGATTACCGTAGATTGTGGAATCACTGCGACCGCACAAATTAAACTAGCAAAACACTACGATATAGATTGTATTATATGTGATCATCACCTACCTGAGGAAATTCTACCAAATGCCAATGCCATCCTTGATACAAAACAAGTCGATTGTGAATATCCTTACAAATAACTAAGCGGCTGTGGTATTGGCTTTAAACTAGCACAAGGGATAAATCAACGTTTGGGGCGTCCATTTACTTTTTGTGAAGAATTATTGGATTTAGTAGCAATTAGTACCGCTGCGGACATCGTGGAAATGCGAGGAGAAAATAGAGTGTTGATGTACTATGGGTTGAAGCAATTGAACAATACCAAACGCGTTGGATTGAAGATGTTACTGCAAATGAGTGGGCGAGAAATGCCACTGAATGTAAGTGATGTTGTCTTTGGAATTGCGCCTTTGATTAATGCCGCAGGTCGTTTGGCAGATGCGAAACAAGCAGTGAAATTGTTGCTCGCAAAAGATAGAAATGCAGCAGCAGATTTATCCCAATTGTTGCAATTAAGAAACAAAATGCGTCGAGAATTCGATCAACGAATTGCGCAAGAGGCGACAGAACTGTTCGAGCAACAAACCAACTGGCAAGAGAAAAATAGCATCGTACTTTATCAAAAGCACTGGCACAAAGGAGTAGTTGGTATTGTCGCTTCTCGAATGGTAGATCGCTACTATCGCCCAAGCATCATCTTGACAGAATCAAACGGTCAAATTGTCGGTTCGGCACGTTCCATTAAAGGCATCAATATCCATGCTGCACTGCATTATTGCTCTGATTTACTCACCAATTTTGGCGGACATCAGCACGCAGCAGGTTTGAAAATGCACGCTGAAAACCTGCCTGCTTTTCAGGATCGGATGGAAGCCTACATCAATACGCAGCTAAAAGCAGAAGAAAAACTACCAACGATTACCTATCAAGCAGAACTCGACTTCAAAGACATCACTCCTACATTTTGGAATATTCTACAACAATTTGCACCTTTCGGACCAGGCAATCGTAATCCAATATTTGTGACTAAAAAAGTAATAGATACTGCTTACAGTCGCGTCCTAAAAGGAGAACATCTTCGACTTTCTATTAAGCAGCAAGATTCTAAGACTTTTAATGGAATTGGATTTGGGTTAGGAAAGAAATATGAATTATTAGAAGGAAAAAATAGAGCTGATGTATGTTATAATTTACAACTCAATAAATGGAAAGGGAATCGTTCTT
>JBCDFY010000088.1:0-26951 GCA_039176995.1 Bacteroidota bacterium | reverse complement strand
TTTTTCTGGAGAGAAAGAGATATTTTTTAAATTTTTCTGAAAAATTTAAAAAATATCTCTTTCTCTCCGGAAAAACCTCATCCAATGAAAATTTTTAGGAACTAAAAATTTTCATTTGTGCTTATAAAGTATCTCCTCTTGATTGTTAATAAGAGCCTTTTTATTTATTTAATATTACTCCTAGAGGTCAGACTAGAGAACCATTTCATTCCTAGCCAGTTTCATCTATTCAAAAACCTTTACAGCACATTATTGTCTGATAATTAAATTAGTTAACTAAGTTAATTAATTTTGCTGCGTCCTAGCACAAAAAGATTCGATAATTGAGTCTTCGTTCAATTTCTTTACCTAAGAGCTTGTTTGGAAATTAGTAATTGGTCTGCAAATGGCTCTTTTTCCCTCACTCGGCGTTGAAAAAATGCTCATTTATCTAGATAAACTCAATTTTTTCGCCTTGATTGAGGAAAAAATAGCTCATTTTCACCTCAAAAACCAAAATCCAAACAAGCTCTAAACTACATCAAATAAAATCATGTCAAATCCACTAGAAACGCTACAATCAAAAAAAGCACAAGCTCTTTTAGGCGGCGGAGAAGCACGCATCCAAAAGCAACATGAAAAAGGAAAACTGACTGCTCGGGAGCGCATTCATTTTTTGCTCGACGAAGGTTCTTTTGAAGAGATCGGAATGTTGGTGACGCATCGAAACAGTGATTTTGGATTGGACAAGCAAAAGTTTTATGGGGATGGCGTCGTGACGGGTTATGGGACAATTGGTGGTCGCTTAGTTTATGTTTTTTCGCAGGATTTCACCGTTTTTGGAGGTTCGCTTTCCGAAACTCATGCGGAGAAGATTTGCAAAGTGATGGATTTGGCAATGAAAACAGGTGCACCCGTCATTGGATTGAATGATTCAGGTGGAGCGCGCATTCAAGAAGGTGTAGTTTCGCTAGGTGGTTATGCTGATATTTTCCACCGCAATGTGAAAGCATCAGGCGTCATTCCACAAATTTCTGCGGTGATGGGACCTTGTGCAGGTGGAGCAGTTTACTCGCCTGCCATTACGGATTTTATTATGATGGTGGAAAATACTTCCTATATGTTCGTTACTGGACCGAACGTAGTAAAAACGGTGACCAATGAAGAAGTGACTTCCGAAGAATTGGGCGGTGCGAGTACGCACGCGACCAAATCAGGTGTGACGCACTTCACCGCAGCGCACGACATTGATGCGATTGAAAAAATCAAAAAACTCTTGAGCTATATTCCTCAAAATTGTGAAGAGACGCCTGAACAATTGCCCTATGAAATTGGGGAAGAGTGGCGCGATGAATTAGAAACTATCATTCCAGAAAGCGCCAATCAGCCTTATGATATGCGCGAAATTATTTCGGGTATCACCGATAGTGATTCTTTCTTTGAAGTGCATAAAGATTATGCCGAAAATATTGTAGTGGGCTTCGCTCGATTGGCAGGTCGAAGCATTGGAATCGTTGCCAATCAGCCGATTAGTTTAGCAGGCGTCTTGGATGTAGATGCTTCCAAAAAAGCAGCTCGATTCACGCGTTTTTGTGATGCTTTTAATATTCCATTGTTAGTTTTAGTGGACGTTCCAGGTTTTCTGCCAGGCACCGATCAGGAGTGGAATGCGATTATTACTAATGGTGCAAAATTGCTCTATGCACTCAGCGAAGCGACTGTTCCCAAAGTAACTTTAATTACACGCAAAGCCTATGGTGGTGCTTATGATGTAATGAACTCGAAGCACATTGGCGCAGATATGAACTTCGCTTTTCCAAGTGCAGAAATTGCGGTGATGGGTGCAAAAGGAGCAAGTGAAATTATTTTCCGAAAAGAAATAAAAGCAGCCAATGATCCCGTTGCGAAATTGGCAGAAAAGGAAGCCGAATATGCTGAAACCTTCGCCAATCCTTATCGTGCTGCTCAACGCGGCTTTATTGATGAAGTCATTCAACCTAGAACGGCACGTCGAAAATTAATAAAAGCCTTCGCGATGTTGGAAAATAAAGTGGAGAACTTGCCGAAGAAAAAGCATGGGAATATACCTTTGTAATATTAGACCACTTCGCTGCGAGAGGCCAGACCACTTTGCTGTCAGATCACTTCGTTGCGAGATAGTGTAATATTGCTTTATGGTTTCATGGTTGAACAAAACCACTTCAAACTATTTTCAAACAGCGAAGCCATCAAACTACTTCAAACTAGGTAAACTATGCGCGCCGCCATTCCAAATCTTGTCACCCTTTGCAATTTAGCGATGGGCTGCATGGCAATCAAATTTCTATTTGAGGGCGAGCCTTTGTTAGCGGTCATTTGTTCCGCGATTGGTTTGTTGGCAGATTTTTTGGATGGCGCAGTGGCTAGAATGTTGAACGTCTCTTCAGAACTAGGAAAGCAGTTAGATTCTTTGGCAGACATGGTTTCTTTTGGCGTTGTACCAGGTGTCATTTTGTATCAATTATTGTCTGAAAATACCAGTTTTGCTTATGTTGGTTTTCTCATCACTTTGCTTTCTGCAGTACGTTTGGGGAAGTTCAATTTGGACACTCGACAAAGCGATCAATTCATAGGTTTACCAACGCCTGCTTGTACTATTTTCATCATTGGATTGTTATTGATTTACGAATTTAACAGTTTTGGGTTGAAAGAGGTGATTGCTCAACCTTGGTTGCTTCTCGCCGTGACAATCATCTTTTCGTATCTCCTCGTTGCAGAAATTCCACTGTTCAGCTTAAAGTTCAAGCATTTAAAATGGAAAGGCAATGAGATTCGATTTATATTTGTAGCTTTTTCCATCTTACTGCTAATTTTTTTAAGAGAAGCTGGATTGGTACTTGCTATTCTACTGTATTTGGTACTATCCATCATCAATAATTTTTCTATGAAAAAAGCGATTGGATAAAAAGAGAAAACAATATCAAACGGCGAAGCCTTCAAATCATCTCAAACGGCAACGCCTTCGAACGATTTACAACTATGATTTACAGAGCAGAAATTGACATCATGCCTCACGCAGAATTGTTAGATCCTCAAGGCAAAACGGTTTTGAAAAACATGGAGAACGTAGACATTCAAGGTGTACAAGATGTGCGTATTGGAAAACACGTGACTCTAAAAGTGGAAGCGGGCAGCGAGGAAGCGGCAACGACAATTGTGCAGAAAAGCTGCGAAAAATTATTGGCGAATATGATCATGGAGAAGTTTTCTTTTGAACTTTTTGCGGAAGAGGAAACAGTAACTGCCTAAGTTATGCTCTACGTCGTTCCTACACCAATTGGCAATCTCGAAGACATCACGCTTCGTGCACTTAATGTGCTGAAAAGTGTAGATTTGATATTGGCGGAGGATACGCGTACTTCCAAAAAACTCCTCGATCATTACGAAATCTCCACGCCGACTCGTTCCTATCACATTCACAACGAGCATGGCATTTTACAACAGTTGGTAGAGCAACTAACCGCTGGTGTTGACTTGGCTTTGGTCTCTGATGCAGGCACACCTGGTATTTCTGATCCTGGATTTTTGCTCATTCGTGCTTGTCAAGAAAACGATATTCCAGTCGTTTGCTTGCCTGGTGCAACGGCTTTTGTACCTGCTCTGGTCGCTTCGGGTTTGCCAATGGACAAGTTCTATTTTGAAGGTTTCCTGCCACACAAGAAAGGACGCCAAACGCGCCTGAAATATCTAGCAGAACTCACCTCCACTTTCATTATCTACGAATCGCCGCATCGCTTAGTCAAATGCTTGCAGCAACTGATGGAGCATTGTGGGGCAGATCGAAAAGCGGCAGTTGGTCGAGAAATTAGCAAATTGCATGAAGAAATTAATGTGCAGACTTTGGAATTGCTTCACCAAGATTATAGCAATCGAAAAGTTAAAGGCGAAATTGTGATTGTAGTGGAAGGGAAGAAGTAGATATGATTTTCTCATGTGCGTACAGCAAATCGTACTTTCATAGAAAATAAGAGTTAATAGAAACTCTGCTCTATGCTTTTGTCAACTCATGGCGGCATCGAACCGCCATGAGTTGATCAGGGTTCAATAAGGGTGAAAAAGCGGCAATGAGCCGCTTTTTCACCCTTATTGAACCTTGATGGAATTGGATGGACTCGATGTCCATCCAATTCCAAATTAAGTTGCATTAGGCAAATCTTACTAAGTATCCGTAAAATTCTGGATGATATGAAAATACCGATGTACTTTAGAATTTATTTACAAACAATATTTGCAAAGGCTAATTGATTGATTTTCAGTACATCAATTTAGCCTTACAAATTTTTTGTGAATAACCACTTTTGCATTCAAAGTTGCTGCTCAATTTCAGTCACACATTTTATAATCAATGCATTCGATCTCCCCGAATTTCCAAGTCCTTCATTATTTGTGCTTCGTAAGCCAAATATTCTTTCCAACGTTTGCGTGCTTTTTCTTTTCCACAATAATGATTAGCCAATTCGATGAATAAGCGATAGTGTCCTGCCTCGGAAACCATAAAGCGATGATAAAAATCTTTCAAATCGTCGTCACTAATGTAGAGGGAAAGCAGTCGAAATCGCTCGCAACTTCTAGCTTCGATCAAGGCACAGACCAATAACTTTTCTAGCAAACGATCTTCGGCACTTCCTTTTCCTTTTTGCTGAAATTTCAAAAGCGCATTTACGTATTCATCTTTGCGCTGTTTGCCTAAATCCAAATTGCGCTTCTCCAATTCAGAAAGCACCAAGCGAAAATGTCCCCATTCTTCCGTAACGATTGGTGCGAGTTCTTTCACCATTTTTTTGCGCTCTGGATATTGCTGAATCAAGGAAATGCAAGCCGTTGCTGCCTTTTGCTCACAATAGGCATGATCGGTTAAAATTTCTTCCAAATCCATCTCCGCTAAATTCACCCAACGTGGGTCGGTTGGCAATTCTAAACCCAACATCTGTACGGCTGCTAATTCTCGTTCTTGTTTTTTAGTTACTTGCATTTTTTTTTCTTTATCATTTCTACTGATACAAGGATTTACCTATGGGATTTTGAACTATTATAGTCGCTTGACCTTATGAATTTTAGTGGAAAAAGTGCCGAAAAGGCGTTAAAAACAAAATACTGTATGAGCCAAAGCGAATTGTTGGTAAAAGCCAAAAGTTGAAATAACTTCTGATTAAAAAGTTGAAAACCAATCATTAGGGCGAGTTTATTTTGTTTAGCCTTTTTGGTATTTTTGGAATGTTAAAAAATTCATACAGTCTTGATTTTTTGTTTCTTTTTGATCAAGCAAAAAGAAAAAGTGTTGATAACCAATTATTTATAATAATAAATTTTGTAGAAAAACCCTCTACTGATACTTCTCCAAACATCTAAATTGCCGAATTAGTACATCGACATCATAAATTTCATAGGTCTCTTTTCCACTACTCCAAGTAATGCTCAATTCATCCAATTCTTTGACTTTTAGTTGTTTAAGTGCATTGGCATCCAGTGGATATTCTAATTGGTAAAGATAAGTCTTTTCTTTTTCATCAAAAATACCCTCGACTTTTTTATTAATTCTCAATTTTACTTGGCTGTCATCCAAAAAATGAAAAACGATTTGTCCTCTTACGGGAATATAGCCATATAATTGGAGTGCATTGGCAATTGCTAACTCTAAGTCCAAGTTGAGAATGTAAAAGCCATTTTCTAAATAAGTTAAGCTGGCATGAGTCGTCATTAAATCCTTTCCTTTTAGATACGTTTTCATCTTTTCATCTGTGAAAAAGAAAAGCAAAGTAGCGCGGGTATCCAATCGCATCTTATCATAGGTTTCGCCCTTACCTTTGAAAGCAAGACAATCATGTTCTTGGCTGGAAAGTATCCAAGAAGTAAGTAAAAATGAGAAAAAGAATAGCTGCTTCATTGTGGCAAACTTATGGATTGTTTCTTTTGTGTCCTTTTATTTCCTTTGTGGCTCAAATGAAATATTGTGATTCAGAGAATGATCTTTTTTCGATTATTCATCAAGGAACAAACAATTTCCAAAATTAACAAATGCTCTTTTGAATGTTGATGTTCTTAGAAATTTAGCAATACTTGCACATCCCAAAGTGTTGTTTAACTTTACTGCTTGAAATCATCAAAAGATAGAAATGAGAAAATTGCCCACTTTACTTTTGCTGTTTTGTGCTGTTTGGCTTGTGAATTGTAAGCCAAAAGAAGCTAAAGATGATGCTTCTGGTATCAAGAATACCTACATTGGCACTGGACGCTATTTGTGGCAAAAACCTGAAATGGTCTTGAATCTATTCGGTGATTTAGAGCAAAAAACGGTAGCAGATATTGGCGCAGGTGAAGGTTTTTTCACTTTTCGATTGGCAGAAAAAGCAAAGAAAGTTATTGCAATTGATATTAGCGAAGACGCGTTGGCGTATTTGAGAAAAAGCACGCCAGCAAAAGTGAAAGATCGTGTAGAACCTCGTTTGGTTTCTCCAAGTAGCCCCAATTTGAAAGTAGAAGAGGCAGATGCGGTACTTTTGGTCAACACTTATATGTACTTAGATAATCGAATAGAATACCTCAAAAAAGTCAATCAAGGAATGCCTTCCAATGCTAAGATTCTAATCAATGATTTCAAGAAAAAAAGAACAGCACTGGGACCAAATCCAGATATTCGAGTACCACTGTATAGAGTAGAGCAAGAATTGGTGCAGGCAGGATTTAGAATTGTACATACAGACGACACTTCGTTGGAATATCAGTATATCGTGTTGGCAGAGAAGAGGTAATAGCTTGTTTGGATTTTGATCTCTTAGGTGAAAAAAGCCACTTGCAAGATGGCTTGTACGTCCTTCGTTTGGAGACGAATAAAGGTTCAGTGTATGAAAAAGTGATGGTTGAATCATCCTTCACTTATAGGTTTCAATTCATCTTGAAGCTCACAACTCTACTATTCTACTTTTCTCTTCCGAAATTCGCTCGGTGATAGTCCGAAAATCTCCGAAAAATAGCGAGAAAAAGCAGCTGGATCTTTGAATCCAACTTGGTAGGCGATTTCTGAGATACTTTCCCCTTCTTTTTTCAGCAATTGATACGCAACCTTTAGGCGAATTTTTCTAATAAAAATAGTCGTCGAATCGCCTGTCAGTGCTTTCACTTTTCGATAGACCTGCGAACTGCTCAAATTGACCAATTTAGCAACATTTTCAATATACCAATCATCGCTAGGGCATTCTCTGACTGCATCTATGATTTGTTGCAAAAAAGGATGCTCCGACTTAAAGAAATGGCCGTTTTCTGACTGTAGATTTTGACTATAATATTGCTGCAAACGGAGCTGCTGCGCTAGAAGTTGTTCCACACGAACCATTAATTCTTCTTCATCAAAAGGCTTCGTCAGATATACATCAGCACCTTTTTGAAGCCCTTCGATTTTGGCTTTTCGATCTGCTTTTGCGGTAAGCATTACGATTGGAATATGATTTGTTAAAGTACTGTTTTTTAATTGGTTACAAAGTTTATAGCCGTCCATGATGGGCATCATAACATCACTAATGATGAGATCAGGCACTTCTTTTTGAGCGAGATGAAGCCCTTGCGAACCATTCATCGCCGTGAGGATACGATACTTCCCATTCAAGCAACTAATCAGATAATGCAGTACATCTTCATTGTCTTCTACCAACAAAATCAGAGGAGATTCTTTTCCTAAAATAGTTGGATTCATTAATTCATTTGTAGGAAGGATTTTGAGTTTATCTGGAGCGAGCTTGGTGATGGGTAAATGTATAACCGCGCTCGTTCCTTTTCCTTGCTCACTTTTTATTAGAATAGTTCCGTTCAGTAGATGAACCAGCTCCTGTGTCAGTGATAATCCAACACCTGAACCTTTGTGCTTTTCTGCTTGATAGAAACGATCAAAAACGTGAGGCAGGGCTTCCTTAGAAATACCGATTCCAGTATCTACCACCTCTATTTTGAGTTGCTCTTTTTCTCCAAAATCGACTCTTTCTACTATTAGTTGAACGCTTCCTTTTTCAGGAGTAAATTTGATAGCATTAGAAAGCAAATTAGAAAGAACGTGTTGCAATTTCTCCCGATCAAAATCCATTACAAGTCGATCTAATGAGCTATGTAGTTGAAAATCAATGTTTTTGTTTTGTGCCAAAATTTGAAACGACTCTTTTAAGTAACGAAGAAAAGCGATGACGTCTGCCTGCTCATATTGTACCTCAATCATGCCTGACTCCAATTTGGAAAGATCGAGTAGTTGATTCGTGAGCTTCAATAGGTTCTTGCTGTTTCTTTGAATTAACTCTTTTTGCTTGGCATATGCTATTGCTTCAATTTGCGTTGTCATGCCTTGAATGACGGTCAAAGGTGTGCGAAATTCGTGGGCAATATTGGTATAAAAGTTGGTTTTCAGTTCATTGATGGCGCGTAGTTGTTTTGCTTCTTCTTCTGCTAGTTTCTTATTCAATTGAAAGCGATAAAATAGATAAATCAAGCTTACAAGCAATAAGACATAAAAGCTGATGGACCAGCGATTCCAATAAATCGGGGGTGCTATACTGAATTTCAGAATAGTAGGAACAGGATTGAATACCCCGTCAATATTGCTGCCTTGCAGATGCAATTCGTATTTTCCAGGTTGTAGATTAATGAAGTTGAGGTTGTGTCGGTTACTAATATTTGTCCATCCGTCGTCCAAGCCTTTCAGCCAATAGCGATATTTTTTAATTTCTGAATCGGCAAAATCTAAAGTTGCAAAATCAATATTTAGATAGTTCTCGTTTGCTTTGAGGTTCAGTGTTTCGTCTTCTTGTAAAAGTGTTCTCAACTGATCTCTAGGAAGTATTTTTTCCTTGATTTGTAGCTTTGTTACTACCAAGGGTGGATGTTGTTCGGTTCGGAAAGATGCAATTTTAGGAATTTGATAAAGGGTTTTTATGCTGCCAAAATAGAGGGTGTTTCCTTGTTTGTAGCTGATGTCAGGTATAAAAGTATCTTTGTAGTATCCATCTTCCAAAGAAAAAGTATTGATTTCTTTTGTTACAGTATGATAAGTAATCAATCGGGAATTAGAAGCAATCCAAAGTTCATTGGGAGATCGTTCTAGGATGGCTCTGATATTGGCGTTTTCGCTCGGAATATTGACTCTGCTGATCGTTAGTTGGTCGGCATCAATGAGATTTACTCCTAATTCTGTACCAATCCAAATCTTCCCATCTTGGCTTTGGAAAATATCGTTGATTCTATTGTTATTTAAACTATTTTCATCTGCAGGCTTGTGCTGAAAAGCTTTGGTTGTATTGGTCTTAGGATCATAAACGTTTACTCCATTATCCGCTGTTCCAATCCACAATCGTGCTTGCTGATCCAAGAATACCACTCTAATTCTATTGCTCAGTACGCCTTTTTCGCCTTTATTCACCTTTTGAAGTATTTCTTTCTCCGCATCGTAAATGGCTAAGCCCCAAGCACACGCAATCCAAATATTTCCTTTCTGATCTTCGCAAATGGACTTAATAGCTCCTTTTGGAAGTTCGTTGGGACTACTAAAGGTTTTGCTTTGTCCCGTATTTGGATTGAAGTAGTAAAGTTGGTGGCGAGTTTGACTTTGAAGATTGGTAAAACGATTGTTAGCTCCAATCCAATAATTGCCTCTTCGGTCAATCAACAGAGACGTTATATTTTCCGTTTTCAATTCGGGTAATTGATCTAGCAGCGCATGATCTTGATAGAAGACCTTTCTTTGCCGATCAAATTGGTAGAGTCCGCAAGAAGTACCAATCCACATAAAGTCTTCTTCGTAAAAAAAGGCTTTAATTTGGCAGTTGATGCCTCTGAGTTCACCGTCTATATCAAAAGATCGTCTGTTGCTTTTTTGAGCTCTTTTTTGATAGGCAGGATGTCGAAGTTCGTATTTTTGAATTTTGTTCTCCAAGGAATATATTTTGGTAATTCCGTTGCGTTTTCCCAACCAAATTACGCCCATTGCATCTTGAAAAATATCGCTTACTCGACTTAATACATAATCTCCCTTCGGAATAATTTTTTGGCTGTAATCAACTACTTTTTCTCCTTGTAGCAAGTAAATACCTGCTTGACAACCTACCCAGACGTTGCGGTCATTGTCTAGGAAGAGCTTAGTAATATTTTTGCGATAGAATTCCGCAATTTCAACTTTCGCCTTTCCTTTTTTATAATGGTATGCCTCCGCTACCTCAATTTCTATAAAATCATCCCGTTGAAAATTGTATCTAAACAATCCACATCGAGTACCAATAAGCAAGTTCCCAGATTTGTCCAACAAAAAGTCATTAATGCGACAGGCATCAATTGGAGGAAAAGACTTGCGTATAAATTGTTGGTTTTCAAATAGGAAAAGTCCTCTTTCTGTACCTAACCAAAATTCCCCTGACTGATCTCGGAAGAGTTGATAAATTTCATCGAATTTTTTTTCATCTTGTCGGTAGACTTCTTGTGCTCTTGTTTCAGGATTTAATTTTACCAAGCCATCCAAAGTAGCAAGCCACAGATAAGAAGAATCTGTTGACCACAAAAGGTCATTAACCACGTTGATTTTGGCATTGACTTGGGCAGAGTCTAATAAGTAAGAATGAAAACAGTCCGTTTGCGGATTGTAGTAATCTACACCTCCACCACTGCGCAAAACACCTCCTGGGCGAGAGACCACCCAAAATCCTTTTGCTCTATCTGGGTAAATTGCTGTAACATGATTGCCGCTAATGCTATTCGGATTTTGATTGTTAGCGCGATAAGGTTTGTAGAGATAACCATCGTATCTAAATAGCCCGTTAAATGTTCCAATCCAAAGGAATCCTTCTTCATCCAAATGAAGTGCATCTACGTAGTTGCTATAATTTTTACCTCCTTGAATCTGAAAGTTTTCAAATTGGTATTGAGCATGATAAGTATGAAAAGATTGACTATTCCCTTTGTTAAAAACGAAACAAATCAAATGTAGACAAACAATAAGTTTGTGCTGCTTTTTAATAAAGCAGAGCGATGGGTAAATGTATGTTTTCACGGTCGATAAGCTATTTCCTAGCTCACATAATGGCAAAATGCTTACAATTATTGCAGACCGGGTCAAAAGAGTTGGTTTTTTTGGGGTATACTCAAAATTGACAATCGTGTAGGAAATAGCAAATGCAAAGGACCGTCAATTAAACGTTTATGCTGTTTTTTGTAACTATCTACCACAGTAGTCACAATAGTTAGTTTCACATAGATCATAGTAGCTGCTTCCCGTTTCTGAAGGAAAAATTGGGCTTTCAAGTAACTTCTATGATAAGATAAGACCATTCTCCTAAGGCTCAAGTAGGTTTAGAAACTATGTGAACTCTATGAAAATGCTATGTGAGCTATATGGTAAACAGTTGCTATTTTTTCACCATTTTAATCGTCTTTGTTTGCTTACCATCCGTCACTTCCACAAAATAAACACCACTGGGCAATTGACTCACATCAATTGTCTCCAGCGATGCTCGCGTAGCCTTTCGCTTCAACAATTCTCTACCATTGAGGTCTAGTATGCGGAAAGTTAAGTCACTTGCATAATTGCTTGTTGTTTGTAGATGCAAGAGATTTTCAAATGGATTCGGAAAAACCCGAATGGGTAACAGGGCGGCTCTCCAGTCCTCGGTAGAAGTCATCGTTGAAGCATCCGAAAAGTGTAAGCGAATCATTAGGTTGGGGTTAAAGCCATTGGTTCTGTTTTCCCAAGGGAAACCGCCGCCCGCTACGGGCGAAGTGACCCAGTGCCCTTTGTTATCCACACTGTAATCGAAGCCAAAACCGAGGAAACCTTGCAAGCTATTCTGCCCAGCATGAAAGAGGTAGCGTCCTTGATTGAGGATGATGGGTTCTGGCAATTGATAGATTTGGAAGTCGCCAGCATTGGTTACGGAAATCGGGTTGGAGTCGAATATTGGCGTGGTCTTGGGTTGACCGTTTTCATCGAAGTCTGTGATGCCCAAATTGAAGGTAGAAGCGTCGTTGGTTGCAGGTGCAATGAATACCGAAATGGCTTCTAAAGTATCTTTCTCTAAGAGTTCAAATTCATTACCATAAGAACCATACCAAGTTGAATCTGCCATACTGAATCCCCAACCTATATCTATTCCGTTGTCATCTTTGGCAAGTGTCGTTCTGCTCAATTCAAAGCTACGCTTATCGAAGAAAAAAGCATCACCAATCATGTCTTGATCTGCGGAAAAGCGATATTCATATTTACCAAACTGTTCAGGATTGTATTCAAAATTGAGCCCAAAAACATTGTTGATTAGTACGAAAGGAACATTTTGATTGTCGGTGTAAAAAACTTCGCCATTCTTGGTCACTTCTAATTTCATTTCAACATCTCGTACTGTTCTTCTTCCTATATTTTCAAAAGCATAATCGAAAAAAACACCTTTCAAGTGTTTAGGAGTACTGATTGTATATTCAGATTGCTCTGCTAGAAAGATGTCCACATTGAAATCTAATTTGGGTTTCCATTTGAAGACATTGCCATCATCGCCAAGTGCAGGAATATTTCCCAAAACACCAACGCCTTGATTTTTGCTAATGATGTTCATCGCAATTAAAGGCTCGCGATCTACTCGTTCCCAAGTTTCCATATCATCCGTCCTAAAAGTGCCGACTTCTCCCGTGTTGAAATTTCGATGACCGACGCTGATGTAAGAATGTGGTGTCTCGGGTAAATATTGAATGGCAGAGAGATGACCAGTAGGGATGCTACGCGTCCAAGTCGCTCCACCGTCGGTGGTAGCGTAGGCGCGTTGACTCGCTAGTTGATTGTCTAAAGTTACATTAGAAGCGACCATAAACGTATCCAAATTCTTCATAGCCACCACAGAAACTAAGCGATTGTCTTCTCGTAAAGGAGTCTCTGATAATTCCCATTTGTATCCTCTATCTCTACTTATCCAACAACCGATAGTTCCACCAATCATAATTGCAGAATCTCGCACTTCGTAATTACTATTGACAGAGAATGCAAAAGTTCCTAGTAGTTCGTCAGGTTCAGGTTCAGGAAGCGCGCGCCCTTCTGGAATCATCCAATCAATATCACCAGCATGATTCCAAGTTTGTCCACCATCAGTAGTCACACTCATTACAGGCGCACCCTCTTGACCTAGTCCATAAATCCAACCTTCATTTTCATCATAAAAATGGAGATATAAAGGACTATAAGGATAATTTTCTTGCAATTGCCAAGTTTCGCCTCCATTTGAGGTTTTATAAAGTTGATGTTCTAACGACTGTGCGAATTTGTAAACCGCCACATAAGCGACTCGATCATCAATTGGACTAAGATCGCAAACACAGTCTTCTGCTGTTATACCAGGAATAGTATAGGTAAACCAATTTCTTCCACCATCCAATGATTTTTGAACATAGGAAATGCTACCTGCTGGAGGTGGAGAAGCATCAAGCACTGTTCCCATCCAAATGACATTGCTGTCTACCATTTTGATGGAAAATACTCGATGTCCATTCTCTATGATATTCCGTCCTGTGAGTTGCCAAGCTGAAGGAAGCGAATCCATGACTAGATCGTCATCATCATTATCTGTTAGTTCTAAGGTAGTGTTCCAATCTTCTTGAAGTTGGAAAGCTCTTTCGAGCGGGCTTTGAGTTATGCGTTGTGCTTGTAAAGAGATGCTGGAAAGAAAAAGTGCAAGGTAAAGTAAGGCGTTTTTCATAGTTAAATTCATTTGATGTTTCAGAAATTATCACTTGGAAGTATCAATGCAAAAATGAGCCATGTTGCACCAAAAGCCTTGTATTATTTGTGCAAAGCCTTGCATTATTTATGCAAACAGGAGATTTGTGCTTCAATTTGTGTTTATTGTTCTACGCTTTTGAAGCAATTAATTTTTGTCAACTAAAATTCATTGAAATGAAAACTACAATGCTTTTCCTCTCACTTTTCGCCTTTAATTTTTCTTTTGCTCAAAACAATTCTGGAGGGACTAATTTGCAAAACCTCATCGGGGAATGGGAAGCAACTAATGAGGGTGTACAATTTCCTGAAATAGAAAAATGGAAATGGACTTTTGAATCCGTAATGAACGGAAGTGGCATCCTTTTTAAAAGTTTTTTGAAAATGAAGGATCAGAACGATTGGGTGCAAGGTGCAGAAGCAATGATGGGTGGAGATTTGCAAACCAATAAAGTTTATGCTTTTGGAATTGCCAATAATGGTATGAGCTTGACGGGCGAAGGGACTTATGAAGACAATGAGTTTACATTAAATATGTACGCTGCAATGGAAGAGCGACCTTTGATCCTTAAAATGTTGCATGAGGTCTCTAGAGATCAAATTATCTGGAAGGTGACTGAATATGCTAATGATGAACCTGCTAACACAATGAATATTACCTATAAAAGGACGAAGTAATCTTAAATGGAGGGTTTGTTTGGTCTTGTCTATTATCTAGTTATTACTTTTGCCAATAGCCTAAATCGAAATTGGTGGTGGATTAAATCGGTAGATTAAGACTTGCCAAGTTTTGTAAACTTGGTAAGTCTAAGTTGATAAATCAAAGGTTTGATCCACTACTTTAAAATTAAACAAACGCTCCATTTATGAGAAAAGAAAGTCCATCTTCTGTAGAACGCAATTACTGGACTACCCGCTACCACAACCAGCAAACAGGCTGGAACATTGGCTACGTCTCCACGCCAATCAAAGCATACGTCGATCAATTGGAAGATAAATCCATCAAAATTTTAATTCCAGGCGCGGGCAATGCTTACGAAGCAGAATATTTGTTTCAGCGAGGATTTGAGCAAGTTCATGTGCTGGATATTGCGCAGCCGCCTTTGGATAATTTACTGGCGCGTGCTCCTAATTTTCCCAAAGCGCAATTGATGCAAAGCAATTTTTTTGAGCATCAAGGTCAATACGATCTTATATTAGAACAGACCTTTTTCTGCTCTTTTCTTCCCACAAAAGAAAATCGAACAGCTTATGCAAAAAAGATGTACGAATTGTTGAAACCGAATGGTAAATTGATCGGTCTTTGGTTTGAAATTTCCATGCGAGACAAGCGTCCTTTCGGTGGAACAAGGGAGGAATATTTGACTTACTTCGAGCCATATTTTCAAGTACAAACTTTTGAGCAATGCTACAATTCGATTGAGCCAAGGCAAGGAAATGAACTGTTTGGAATTTTTAAGAAAGTGAACGAGTAGCCTAACTATCTCGAACGACGAAGCCTATCAAACAACATCGAACAATTTCAAACCAATTTCCTTAGCTTTGCGCTCAAACACAAACACCTATGTCGCAGCTCACTGTCATTGTGCTGACTTTCAATGAGGAAAACAACATCGAAGATTGCTTAGACAGTCTTCAAGGCATTCAAGCAAATCTTTTCGTAGTAGATTCTTTTTCCAATGATCGCACTTTGGAAATTTTGAAAGAGCGAGAAGTGACCTTTGTGCAACATCCTTTTGAAAATTATGCTCGCCAACGCAATTGGGCGCAACAAAATGTACCCTTTGATACAGAGTGGGTTTTGCATTTGGATGCAGGAGAACGCTGCACACCTGAATTGGTGAATTGGATTAATACTAAATTTGATGCCAACTCGACGACGGACGGTTATATGTTCAGCCGACGTACTTTTTTCTTGAATCAATGGATCAAGTGGGGCGGACATTACCCCAATTTTCATTTACGCCTCTACCGAAAATCGAAGGGACGCTGCGAAGATAAAGCCTACGATCAACACTTTGTGGTGGAAGGCAGAAAAGAGCAGCTACCAAAAGGAATTGATATGATTGATGTGGTGACAGATACGATTTATAACTTCACGGTGGCGCACGCGCGTTGGGCAGAGAAAGAGGCGGAGGAACAGTTGAGTGTGCAGAGAGATCACGGCGAAGTGGAAGCGAAAGTGGGAGGGAATGCCATTGAGCGACAACGTTGGCTGAAGAGTAATTTGTTTGAACGCCTACCACTCTTTTGGAGAGGGTTTTTCTATTTCATTTATCGCTATTTTATTCGTTTGGGTTTCTTGGACGGTAAGGCTGGCTTAGTTTTTCATTTCTTGCAAGGTTTTTGGTTTCGCTTTTTGATTGACTCGGTAATTGTGGAGAAGCAGTTGATGAATCACAAAGGGACAAAGGAACACAAAGTGTAGTTTTTGATTAGGTGCAGGCAGAGTTCTGGTTTTCAAGTAGAACAAATTAATGAATACTGTTATTTTAAGTCCGGTCAACAAATCAACGATCAAACAATTCAACAAATTCCTATGATCTTACGTCTCGTCTTCCTCCTCTCCATCTTGCCAATGATTGTCTTTTCCCAAGCTGATAAAGACATTCTTTCGATCAAAAAAGTAATGGCTGATCAAGAAGTGGCTTGGAACAGTGCAGATATTCCTGCTTTTATGGAAGGGTATTGGAAGTCCGAAAAGTTGAAATTTGTCAGCCCGAATCGAATTACAAGAGGCTGGCAAGCCACGCTGGAAGGTTATCAAAAAGGCTATCCAGATCAAGCCGCAATGGGAAAACTGACTTTCACGATTCGAGAGGTGGAAAAGGTGACGAAAAAAGTCGCAACCGTCGTTGGAAAATTTCGACTAGATCGGGAAAATGATGTGCTTTCTGGGAGTTTTTTCTTGGTTTGGCGAAAAATAAAAGGTGAGTGGTTGATTATCTCGGATTTTACAGTGAGTGATTAATGAATTGATAATCAAAGTATTGTAGTTGAAATCGAACACAAAAAATATTCTTCTGGTTTTATTAATGAATCTTAGTGTGTTAATTAAAAACTAGAGAGAAATGAGATATTTATTTGTATTATTTATATTTTCACTGTTCATGTGGAATTGTGATGTAGACCAGACCCAAAAGGCAGAAATGCCAGAAGTTGATGTAGATGTTACCGAGGGTCAAATGCCAAAGTTTGATGTAGACTGGGCAGATGTCGATGTCACTACAAGAACTAAAACGGTGGAAGTACCTAAAGTAGTCGTTGTGATGGAAGAAGAAGAAATCGAAGTGCCTGTTATCGATGTTAATATGCCAAACGAAGGTGAAAGAGAAGAAAGAAATATAGTAGTGGAAACGGAAGTACAGGGACAAGCTGCTGACATTAATATTCAAGAAATATATGCAGTGAATAATCGTTTGTATGTAATTTCTAAGTTAGATTATACTGATCAAGATATAGAAGATCAAAAAATGAGAGTCTCTGATCAGGTAGTAATCAATGCAACAGATTTGGATGTGAAACACTACATCATTGGCGACAAACCTGCGCGTGATTTCAACAATCAGTACACTTATATCAAGAACCGCTCTGCTATTCAAGATCGTCTAGCAAATGGTAAGAAAATCTACCAAGTGAATAGTTAATTTTACTATCATATGCTACCGAAAAAGCTCTACAATAATCTAGTTAGTAGAGCTTTTTTATTTATCTTTTTCGTGTGTCACCAACGGCAGAAAATACAACAAAAAACATCCCAATAATCCCCACAAATTTGCCGCCAATAAATCTGCATATTTTCCTTTTGAAAAAACCAATGCCTCTGGAAAAATATCCGTTGCAATCAAAATGCCGAGCAGTATTCCAAAACCTACTGCCAGATGAAAGGAAGCCTTCGGAGCTCTCCATTTCCAAAGCAAAAAGACAGGTGCGAGTCCCATTACCATAGTTCCGCTGACGGTTGTTGCAGACAAAATTTCTGGATTGAAAAAGATAGGAATGGTGCCTAATAAAGTCAAAATCGCCATCATCAAGCGTCCATTACTTACGCTTTGATTGCCAATTTTCAAATCCATCACCATTAATTTGGAAAAGGACGAAAAAGCAGAGTCCAGAGTGGAAGCTGCCGAAGTAATCATGATGAAATTGATGGACAACATAGCAGCTACTCCTAGAATTTTACTGACTTCAACAGCAGCTTGTCCTTCCAAACCTTGGAATTGAGCGAAGATGCCAACAAAGCTAAAGAGGACGATACAAATCCCCCCGATTAAAGCTGCCCAAAGGTAACTTTTCAAGGTCGTTTTTGGAGTGCTAATAAAGCCTCGATCTGTCAAAACGGAATCATGAAAAGGATAGCTAAAGGATTGTAGCAAAGCCACTAATAGCAAATTCACACCCATACCCAATTTCCATTCTCCTAAAGCGACGTAATCTGAAATTCCTTGCTCTCCTTTGGGCATAATAATTCCTAAAATCAAAAAGAGCAATACACCAAACAACACCATTTGAATTGCATCCGTCAGCAAGGAGCTGCGCAAACCACCTTTTAGAGTATACGCTAAAGTCAATGCCGTAAATACTAGAATCGCGCTGTAATGAGGGGTGCTTCCTGCCTCTCCAAAATAGCTTCCAATCACCATCGTATTCGACCAGACTTCATTGAACAGTCGAAAGCCAATAAGCAAGGAAAAAACGATGATCGCCGCTTTTCCAAATCGCTCTTCCAGAAAGTGGTGGATACTCGTAAAATTGCCTTTGGTACGCAATTGGTAAATCACAATTCCAGCGACTACGAAAGAAAAATAATAAGCTGCGTAAGCAATACTCCCAACAAAGCCAAAAGACAATCCTAAGTTTGCAGCATTGGTGATGGATTTGGCAAAAATCCACGAAATGACCAAGCTGCTTGTTAGCATAAAAACGTTCGGCTGCGTTCCTTTCTTGGAGAGTGCCGCGAAGAATTCAGCCGTCGTTTTGGACAATGGTGCAAGGAAGAAAAAGGCAAGTCCAAAGAGGAAAATGATGCCCCATTGTAAATGAATTGGTTCTAGCATTTCTATAGAAAAGAGGTGAAATCTCCAAGTTTTCTAAAAAACTTGGAGATTTGAAAAATTTAATCCACATCCCACCAAACGCGCGCATTCACACTATTGTCATTCTCTGCGGTAGCGGCATTGTAATTTGAACTATTCAGAGCCGCTTCATCTGTTGGATAAGGCATTCGTACTGGAATTAAGTTATCATTTAAGCTCGCTGAAATCGTCTTCAATTTCGGGAAACCCGTTCTGCGATATTCAATCCAGCTATCGTAGCCGTTGATGGTATTTGCAATCCATTTTTGAGTGATGATTTGCTCTATTGGATCACCATTTTGGTAGGCGGCGGCAGTTCCCAAGTAATTGGGTGGTAGATCAGTTTGCCAATACTCAAAAGCAAGTCGAACGCCTTCATTGTATAGCGTTTCAGCATCCTCATTAATGAATCCTTTTTGGGCAGCTTCAGCTAATAAAAAGTGCGTTTCCCAAGCAGTCATAAAATTGGCATCTAGCACACCTGTATTTTCTCGGAACATCGTCCCTGCTCTGGAGAAATCGGCTACGGAAATCGAAGTAGCAGAAGCATCTGGTCCATTTAGTAAGCCTTTGAATTCGCCACTATTGGCTGCGGGACGAAAGAAACGTTCCATTCTTGGATCATCTAATTCTTTTAAAATCTCTTCCGAAGTTTCAGACATGATGAATAGATTGAAATCTCCATCGCGTAAAGTTGCCATGCGGAAGTTGTTGGGTTGACCATCAGCGAAATCGAAGGTAGCGTTTTGATTATTGGTTAAAATATATTCTACCGTTTGGAAAATTTCTTCCATTTCGTTGCGAATGTCAATGCGATCAGAAACGCGCAATAAATATTTGATGCGCAAGGAATTAGCTAAATTTATCCAATCCGCGAGATTGCCATTGTACAAAATATCACCTTCCAAAGTCTGTGCTCCATTGTAAGATTTGATGACCTCGACTGCTTTGCGTAAATTATCCAAAATGCCGTTTTCTGACAAGTAAATGTCTTCTTGTGAATCATACTCTGGCGTCACATTTCCATCTTGACCACTTAGTGCTTCAAAGTACGGTACATCACCATAAATATCCGTCAAAGCCGCTGCGAAGTACGCCTTCAAAATCAATGCAGGTCCTTCATAAACCGCAGCACTTGGATTACTGCGTGCTTGATTTAATAAGATTTCGTTGTCACGTAAATTGGTGTACAAGACTGGCCAAGGATTTCCACCAACTTGGGGTGCAGTCAAATCATGGCGATCAAATAAATTGAAGTCAATCATGGTGAAATGTTGACTTAATAAATTACCTGCCACGAAGCCTTCGTAAGACATTTCTTCTCCGTAGTTATAGATAACTTGGCGGAGTAGAAGACTTGGTTGTACCGTTGTTGGTGCGTTGGGGTTGGTGTTGATTTCTTGGAAATCTTTGGTGCAAGCTGTGGTGAGCAGAACCATGATTATCGATAAGAGATATGTTATATTTTTCATTGTTATTCTGTTTTTTATTTGAACTACTAAGGCACTAAGAGATGTAAGAGGCTTTAACTCATTAAGTAATAAATATGAAGCACTAGAAGTATCAGAGTAGGAAGATTAATAATAATTCCTAGCCATTTAAAAAGGTTATTTGGTTCTTTTGTAGTAAAACTCATGAATGAGCAAATAACACCTAAAGTATTAACTCCGATAGCCAACAAACTAATAGACATTACCCAATGCCTATATGCAGTGATTTGATTCGATTCAAGTCTACTATCTGCTTATGAAATGAAAACAGAAATTATTGTAATCAAGCAGATTGCAAATCCGAACGACAAATAAGAAAAGGTCTTCTGCTTATTTCGCTTTTCTCGAATATCGTCTAAAATTTCAGTCATTGTTTGTTGTTTGAACTACTAATGGAAACACATAGGCACATAGAGACATATAGAATGTGTTTTTTCAAAAACTATGTGCGCCTATTGTGCCTATGTGTTTTATTGTCAAAGTATTATTGCTTCTTTTCTTTAGATCGTCTTGGATTGTATCCAAGATGCTATACGCTCATCTAAAAATAAGTGTTCTTTGATGAGCGTACAGTATCGTGGTGACACACCGCAACAATCAGTTCAAGACTAAAAATTCACGCCCAACTTCACACCAAAACTCCGCGTCGTCGCATAAGACATATCCTCCACGCCACTCACAAAACCATTGCCTTGTACCGCTAATTGCTCTGGATCAAAATGTGGGATTTCACTGATGGCAAATAAGTTTCTACCAATTAAAGCAACATTGAATTTCTGATTTGGAAAAGTATAACCAATGGACAACTCTCTTAATTTCAAATAACTCGCGTCATAAACATTATTTTCCTCGTGGTTGCGATCATAGAATTGGCGATAGTAGCGTTCTGCGCTGATGGCAGTGGTATTGCGCTCGTATTGTGGTTCTTTATCTGTACCCACATTCACGACGCCTTCTGCAATGATGCCGCCTTCTGGACGATCTTCAGTTTCGATCAATTGTCCACCAACGCCTGCTAATGCTAAAGTTCTGGACACCAAAATGCCACCTTGTCGCCAATCAATTAAGAAGCTCGCATTCCAGTTTTTGTAGCGAAATTGGTTGTTGAAACCTAGAATGAAATCAGGATTGTAATTGCCGAGTTTTTGTAAGTTATTGTCCGGAATGAAATTACCATCAGCAGTGAGGACAAAATCACCTTCGTCATCTTTTAAGTAACCTGTTCCATAAATATCGCCGATTCGTCCACCTTCATCTACTTGAAACCAAACCGTTTGATTCACATTGTCATACACTCGTGAGTACGCTAAAGTTAAGCGATCAATGCCTTCGGGTAATTCTTCGACCGTCGAGACATTTTTGCTGAAATTCAATTGAGTATTCCAAGTAAAATCCTTAGTGCGAACTGGTGTGATGCCTGCAATGATTTCGACACCTTCGGAACGAACTGCACCTCCATTTACGACTTGCTGCGTGTAGCCAGAAGAAATCGGAACAGGTAAGGAGATGATTTGATTTTCGGTCATTGCATTATAGTACGTAAAATCAAATCGCATCTGATCGTCGAGGAATCGTAAATCTGCTCCAAGCTCAATTGAAGTGGTTTGTTCAGGTAGCAAATTTGCATTAGAAATAACGTTTTGCGCACTGAAAGTAGGTTGTGATAAATAAGGCGTTTGTGAAACAAAAGCCAAAGTCGTTTGATAAGGATCGGTATCATTTCCAACTTGCGCCCAACTCGCTCTCAACTTCGCAAAGGAAACTACACTCGGCAAATCCAAGGTATTCGATAAAAGATAACTCGCTGATACAGAAGGATAAAAGAAAGAAGTATTCGCAGTAGAAGTTGGTGTTGCTAAAGCACTTGACCAATCATTTCTTGCCGTCACATCTATATAAAGTGCTTCGCCAAATCCAATTTTGGCAATTCCGTACAAGCTATTGATGCGTTTATTCGCTTCAAATTCAAAGATTTCTAATGGAGAAGCGGCGTTGGATAAATTGTAAATGCCTGCTTGTGCCAAGGACAAGGCTTGTGTTTGCGTAGTCGAAGCCATTTGATCCATGCGATTGCCACCAGCTGAAATATCCAAGGTGATATTGCCCAAATTCTTTTTATAATTCAGCAATACATCCGTGTTGTTTTCTCTGAAAAATACGTCATGTTCCGCGTAAGCTCCATTGCGGAAACGATTGGTACTGAACGCTCTTCGAAAAGTTCTCAACTCATTGGAATAATCCATACCTGTGCGTAGAGTCACACTCAATTCATCTGTAATTTCGTATTGCGCGGCGATGTTTCCAAACAAGCGGTCGCGATTGAAGGCATTGCGATTTTCTAGTAAAATGAAATACGGATTGTCGAAGAAAGTATAGTTAAAAGCATATTGCTGCACGTCTTCCAAACCTGGCTGCCAGTAATCTCTCAAGTTGTCAATATTCAAGGAGCGCGGTCCCCAAGCCACCAAGGAATAGTTGATGTTTTCAGAGCCATAGCCATTAGAAGGACGGTTGTCGCTGCTAGAATTGACGTAATTGAAAGAGGTGGTAATCTTCAAGCGATCTAAAGGTTGGAATTTCAATCTTGTAGCTACCGTTTTTCGATCTAAATTGACACCTGGAATGATGGACTTGCTTCTTAAATCGGTGAAAGATAAACGATAATTTCCACCAGCGAAGCTAGAAGATAAAGCGATATTATTGATCGTTGTGACACCTGTCTCATAGAAATTTTTCAAGTTGTCAGGATTAGAATTGAAAGCTGTTGGTGTGATTGGTGAACCGCCGTGTACTGCAACATCGCCTCCTCGAACCGTGCTTCCATCCGCTAAAGTGACAGGACTATCAAACTGTGGAATGAGCGTTCCTTGATCTAAGCGCGGTCCCCAACTGTACGTAATATTATCATTTGTACCTGCACCCAAACCATCCACAAATTCAAATTGTCCAGAATTACCTTGTCCATAAAGATTCTGAAATTCAGGGAGTTGGAAGGCTCGCTCCAAGAAGGTGGAGGAGTTGAAACTAATGCCTAAACCTTCTTTTTTTGATCCATCTTTGGTCGTGATGATAATCACTCCGTTTGATGCGCGCGTTCCATACAGTGCCGCTGCGCTTGGTCCTTTCAGCACACTCACTGAAGCAATATCATCCGCATTAACTTCCATTGCATCATTTCCAAAGTCTACTTCTTGGAAACCTGCGGCTGCTTCGTTCGTGAAATTGAGAATGGAATTATTGTTGATCGGTGTTCCATCCACTACAAAAAGCGGATTGTTATTAGTGAAAGAAGCCTCGCCACGAATCGTAATCTTAGAAGTTGAGCCGACGCCCGTCGCGCCTTGACTGATGGTCACCCCTGCTAGTTTTCCTGCTAAATTATCAATGAAATTGGGAGATTTGATTTCCGAAATCTGTTCGGCATCTAAATTTTGAACAACGTAGCCAAGGTCTTTGGACGAGCGTTCTAAGCCTAGGGCGGTGACGACGATTTCGTCTATACTTACATTAGCACCACATTGAAGCCCTATCAATAAATCTTGCTGGGGCTTATCAACTTTTAGACTATAATCTGCGCACCCAATATAGGTGAAGATCAACTCGTTTTGGTCTTCTGCTAAGGTTATTTGGAATTGACCATCAGCATCAGTAGTCGTTCCTATGCTAGTACCTTGTACTGCAATATTGACTCCAACTAATGCTTCATTTGTTTCTTCTACTACGACTTTTCCACTAATTGTTTGTTGAGCAAACACAGCAGTAGTTAGTAAGCTAAATATTAAAAATAAGAGTAAATGTTTCATTAAATAAAGAATTGAATGATAGCAACGCAGCACAAACATTCTTGTAGTGCAAAAGATGACCAGGCAATAACTTTCCGATTGGTATCCCCGAAGGGATTCCGATAGCTATCGGAAAGCGGAAACTCAGGCTTACCAATCGCTCCGCGCTTAGCAATCCCTAAAATCACGGGGTTTCAAATTTTCATCTTGTTTCTAAGTAACTCACGAGAAGCATTTTACACAAGAATATTTGAACTACGGCTATCCTTTTTCCCAAAATGTAATTACGATTGAATAGTCTAATTAGGATTGTCGCCATAGTAGAAAAAATAAATTTTCGATTCTAAGGTCAACCATTCTTTTCAACACGTTTAAAATGAATCACTTAGTTGAAAGAATGACTGACAGATCGAAAAGTTATTTTTTGTTAGACTACGAAAGGCGGTGCGCGCAATGCGCTTGAATTGAAATGAAATTTGGCTGGGAGCTTATGATTAGTGTCAATGACTAGCTTGATCTCTTTCAAAATCGCAGCTAACAATTGACGTAAAGTATGCCATTTTGGAGCAGTTTTTAGAAACTTACTCAAGTCTGCGGCACTATCAATATCGCTTAGTGTTTCGAGCCAAACGATTTGCTCAACTTGTGCTTTCCAAGTGGCTTGCAGCGTTTCCTTTTCCCAATCAAAACTGAGGAATGTCTTTCGATCGTAAGCATCTTTTTGCAAGCCAATTAGATAAACACCACCATCGCTCGCAGGTCCAAGCACTACTTCTTGCTGTTGCAATTGCGCTTTTGCTTGGAGAATATGTTCAGCCGAAAGTTGCGGACAATCATTTCCAATGACGATGATGGATTCGTAGCCTCTTTGAAATACTTTTTCTATTTCATTAGCGAGTCGTTCACCAAAAGAATTTCCTTTTTGAGTGGTGTTGTAAGATTTGAAAAGTGGAAGCTGCGTTTTTTGAGCAGTAATAATACTATGTTTAACCAACTGTTTAGCAACTAGCTGATTTTTTCGATCAAAAGCAAACGCCTTGGTTGCTGCTTCATCTGCGGCAGTTCGAGAAAAGAGAAGAATAGCGGTGCTTTGTTGCTTTTCGACCATGTTTGTTTTTTTACCACATAGTCACCATAGCATTTTCACAGAGCACGCATAGTTATTAGATTACGACTTACTATGAAATGTTTAGCGAAAAGAGATCGGCAACTACGTAGTCAACAAGTAGTTGAGTTCCAAAACTAAGGCAAAGAAACAATTCTTTTCTAATTTTGGATGTCGAGCGAAGGACAAAATGAAAAGCAGAATTATAATTAATTGATTTTCAGTCTTTTTTGTAGGAATTGATCTAGTAACAACAAAACGGAAACTGCGCCTAATGCTAATCCAATGAACAAAACTTGCTCTTGCAAAAAGAAACTACTCATCGCCTGTGCACTGGAATTGAACTGCTCAAGAGTAGAGTTATCAGCTGGTGTTTCTATGAAAACGGAAAGGAAAGTGATAAGCAGAAAACTGCCCAAAATTACAAAAAGGAAAGGACGCAAC
The DNA here is from genome assembly GCA_039176995.1 of Bacteroidota bacterium. Lineage (GTDB taxonomy): Bacteria > Bacteroidota > Bacteroidia > Chitinophagales > Saprospiraceae > JAAUTG01. Next base: position 1,320 of record JBCDFY010000088.1, on the reverse strand, counting down.
TGTTTTTTAGTAATCGCATAATTGGACATTTTGGGTAAGGCTTCCATCACGTTTTTGGTGAATCGCATAGAAGGAGATTCTAGTTCTTGCTTTTCCATTATTTCATGCAATAATTTTCTTTCTAACCATTCTTTTTTCAAATTGACATCAGTCTTCAAGGCTTTTTCTACGCGCAAGCGTTCTGCTTCGTTGCAGTTGCCTTCGATGTAGTTCCACAATATTTCTTCTGTTATTTTCATATTGCTCTCTTTTCTATAGAAAATTACTGGATAACGGGAAGTTATGCAGTAATACCGCACTTTTTAAAAATCACTAATCAAATCCTGCAACTCATCGCCCAAATAATGCTGCAATTTCTTCTTTAATATCTCCCTCGAACGATACAATTTTATCTTCACATTACTCAAAGAAAGACCTGTAATTTCTGCGACTTCTTTTACTGATTTTTCTTGTAAATAATGTAGCGTCACCACTGCTGCATCTTCTGTTTTAAGTTGCTGAATTTGCTCTTGTAAAACGGTTTTTAGATTCCCTTGTTGAGTTTTTGCGATTGGGTTTTGGTCGTAAGTATCTGCGATTTGCAACGCATTGTTTTCTGCATCTATCGCATCAATTGGATACTTCTTTTTCCGCACTTCATCTATCGCACTTCGATAGGCAATGGTATATAGCCATGTACTAAACTTGGAATTCCCCTTGAAGGAACGCAGCGTTCGATAGGCTTTCACGAATACATCTTGTGCGACTTCCTCTGCCACTTCTCTTTTTTTCAAAATGCGTAGAACAACCGTAAACACATAATCCTGATAACGCCGAACGAGCGTTTCGTAAGCCTGCGGATTATCGCGCAGTACTTCTTGGATGATGATCTGGTCGGATTGTTCCATTTTGATGTGTGAATGGGTTTTAAGTTCGTATGAATTTCATTCACAATCGCTATGACGAGAAGGGTGGAGGAGTTGGTTACAAAGTAGGAAAAATAATTTAGAGACATAAAAAAAGGATTCCCTAATCGCGGAAGGGAATCCCTCATATAATCAATTAAACAATACTTGTCGCACGATCATTTAAGTAAAAGTGTAAATCGATTTATGAAATAGCAATCTCCGTAACATCAGTTTTTCATATACAAGCGTTCAAAAAATGCTGTTTGATTGCGTGCGACAAGGTGTTTATTGATTATTGAAATCGGTTTTATCTTATTAAATAAAAATTAGCGTAGTCTTTTTCTTTTTAATGTGTTTTAGTGGTAAAAGTCTTGGCTCTTGTAAAGAATTAGAGGTAGAAAATCTTTTAAGCAAAAATTGAGCTTTTTTATTC
>JBCDFY010000087.1:0-26955 GCA_039176995.1 Bacteroidota bacterium | reverse complement strand
CCTCAATGTAGTTAAAGAAATACTTTTGCGACAATTAATAGAAATCACCATTTTTTGAAACTTTTGAAATATAATTTTGTCAATATTAATGAAATCACTTGTAATCCGAACAAAAGCAAAGCATTTTAAAGCATTTGCAAAATTATTAGCTATGAAAAATTACCCGATTGTTATTTTAGTACTTCTGTTTTGGAGTGTAGCCAATACTTCATTGGCAACCGCTTATTCTAGTTTTGATGTCACAAAAATTGGTTCAACTTTTGTCTCTGTACAGCAAGTAGAGCAAGAGCTACTTGACCATGTTTGGTTTAAAGAGAGTAGCAAACTATTGTTTGGTGAGGCAGGAGTCGTGACTATTATCAATGATACTGATATTGAAAGCAGTATTTGGCAATTGGAACAGCAAAATCAAAGCATTTATCTAAAGATGGCAACTTCTGTTTGCGGAGAATTAGTCTATCGTCTTGAAAGAGAAGGCACTACTTTGAGATGGATTGATGAAAAGACCAATTTGAAGATTAAAGTTGATTCTACGGCATTGGAAGAAAATGACAAAGTGGTAGAAGTACACAGAAATTTGATTGGTACTTGGAGTAGTAGTATCTATCCTTCTGCGGTCATTGATGATCTCTCTGATGAGGAAGGGCGTTCTATTATGAGTGCAGACTTTAAGTATCTTTTGAGAGCAGACGGTACTTTCAGCAAAGTTATTTCTATCAACAGAAAGAAGACGAGTTCGCTCAACGGGCTTTGGCAACTTTCTGAAAATGGAGAAGAGCTCATTCTGCATTTGCGCAAAAAAGATTGTACTTATGAAACGATCGTAGCAGACATCAAACTTTTGACAATGGATGAATTAGTATTAGGGCAAGCCTTAGCAACTTCTGATTTGGAAAAACAGCTTTGTAAAGAGAAAAAGACCTTCTTTTACAATAAGCAATAGTCAAAAAATAGATGTTCTTCTATTAAAATGAAAGCCAATTTGGTAAATCTTACTTTACTGAATTGGCTTTTTATATTTCTAATAAGACCACCAATAAAAACTGAAAAATAATTGTCCCATCCAGCAGTGCTGTAAAGTAGTAATCGTGCATTTTTCGATCAGAAAAGAAGATCAAAATCCCTGTGCTCGCTGCGGATAGTGCCAATGCCCACCAGTTCAAACTGCTATAAGTTCCTAGCATTACATTTTGGTAACTACAAATCAGCGTTCCTACTAATGCTAGAAAAGCTAGCCTCTTACTCCGCTGCACACCAATTTTTGCAGGAATCGTCTGCACATTAGCGTGTTCATCTATCTTCAAATCGCGAATGTCAAAGGGTAAGGTAATCGCAAAAATGAAGAGTGCTCGTTCTGCTACCATCCACCAAACTGAAGCGTCCAGATTTTGCTCTATTTGCAAGACAGGCAAAATCACGCCAACCCAAGCCCAGACAATAGCCACCAAGAAAATTTTTACAAAGTGAATGTCGCGCAATCGCTTCTTGCCTGCTAACATCGGAAGTACATACGCTAGAGCGACTACGCTGGGTACAACTAATGATAGTTGAACTGCACGTTGCAATTTCCAAAAGCACACGAAAGCCGTGATGCCTGCGACAATGGCGTATATAATAATGTGTGATTTAAAAGTGGAGATGACCAAATACCGCCCTTTACTCTGGAAAGGTTTCACTTTTTGTAGCCCAACAATTCGATGAACAGCATAGATAAATAGGGTAGAGGCACAAACGAAAATAAGAAAATTAGGCTGATCAATTTTGTCTTTTAAAAGCAGAAAAGTTTGCGCAGTCGTCGCCACTGCAGCTAGTGCAATCCAGAGATTACTATAAAGAATTAGATTGAGTAATTTGATAAAAAATGAAGCCACAGCGCAATCGGTTGAGTACTGAAAAGGCATACTTTAATGTGTCTGTGCCAAATTGCACTTTTATAGGAAATTTGAAGTAGCAAAAACTCTGATCTCTGCTTTTTTCAAATCATGGCGGCATCGAACCGCCATGATTTGATCAAGGTTTCTCAAGGACAAAAAATGGCTGAAAAGCCATTTTTTGTCCTTGAGAAACCTCGATGGATTTGGATGGATGCCGAGTCCATCCAAATCCACAACAAGTCGCTTTTAATGAGCACTTTCAGTATTTGGACAATTTGGAATCCACACTACTTCGATATGACTACTCTAATCTAAGAATAAATCTGTAACTTTGATATTATCTTTTTTTTGCCGTGTATCGAATTCTATTCTTTCACGGCTTTTTTATGGCTATAAATATCTAAGATTTGTCTCTGGCGTAAGATGCTTCAGCGTCTCAAAAATCAGACGAATCACATTTTTTACATCTTCTTTATGTGTCATTTCGACAGTGGTGTGCATATAGCGCAACGGTAAGGAAATCAGTGCAGAAGGAACGCCTTTATCCGAGTAAGCAAATGCATCTGTATCCGTTCCTGTTCTTCGGGAAGAGGCTTCTCTTTGGAATGGAATTTTGTTTCTTTCCGCCACACCGATGATTTCATTCAACAACTTATTGTGGACAGCAGGCGCGTAGGTCAAAGAAGGGCCTTTTCCGCCTTTGATATCTCCTTGCTTTTTGGGATCCATCATTGGCGTACCTGTGTCGTGAGTCACATCGGTAATAATGGCGATATCTGGCTGAATTCTCCTTGAAATCATTTCTGCACCGCGCAAACCTACTTCTTCTTGTACGGCATTAACAATATATAGACCAAAGGGCAACTCTACTTTTTCTTCTTTCAGCAAACGAGCAACTTGCGCAATACAAAATCCACCCATTCGATTATCCAAAGCTCTTCCGACATACCAACGATCATTTAACGTATCAATTTGATCTACGAAAGTCGCTACGCAACCCACATGAATGCCCATGTCTAGCACTTCTTGCTTATTTTCCGCACCTACATCAATGAAAATACTATCCGTCTTTGGACGATTTTTGCTGTCGTTATCATTGCGGACGTGGATGGCAGGAAAACCAAATACACCTTTCACTACGCCGTCCTTTGTGTGGATATGTACTTGCTTAGAAGGTGCAATAACTGGGTCAGAGCCACCATTTCTGATGACGTGGATGAACCCTTTATCTGTAATGTAATTGACAAACCAAGAGATTTCGTCGGCGTGCGCTTCGATGACGACTTTGAACGGATGCTCGGGATTGATAATGCCATAAGCGGTGCCGTAAGCATCGGATTTCCAAGTATCAATGTAGGGTTTGAGGTATTCTAGCCATAATTTTTGTCCCGAAGATTCAAAGCCCGTTGGGGAATAATTGTTGAGGTAAGCTCTTAAAAATTCTTCAGATTTAGGTGTGATAATTGACATATAAATGAATAATCGATAGAGGGTAGATCAATAAATTGAGTTTAATGAAATACAGCACTTTATTAAAAAATATTGACGTTTTCAATTGGCAATCAATAGGTTAGTTAATAATGGGAACTCAATTTGTGAATGGGACGGCAAATATATGAATAAAATGAATAAGTAAGGAGAGCGATTACTACATTAAAGCAGGAGAGTTTTAAACTGTCAATTACATAACAGGACTAATTGTGATCGGAATAGCATCTCTTTTGAAACTTTAAATAACGAAAGGTGTTAACTACGAAAGTGTAAATAAGCTATTATCTAAATTCGTATTTAGCTGTACGAAGAAAGTATTCATGCTAATTATATTGTAAAAGTGAAAGCACTGATGATTAGTTAAGTCAATCTTACTTTCCTTAGTGTCTTAGTGGTTTACTATTAGCTAAAAAAACAAATATCAACCATGGAAAATACTGCGGTTAAGAGTCCAGTAATGCTCTATACAGAACAAACCCCAAATCCAGAATCCTTAAAGTTTGTCACCAACCGAATGTTGCATCGTGGCACTGCGGATTTCAGAGAAGAGGAATTAGCGAAAGAATGGTCTCCACTTGCTTCGGATTTATTCGATTTCCCTTATGTAAAAGGCGTCTACGTCTGTAATAATTTTGTGACCGTTACTAAGGAATTCAATTATGACTGGGAAGATATTAAGTTGAAAATCAAGAATTTCATAAAGGAATATGTAGGAGAAGACAAACCAATTGTGAAAGATGGTTTTGAGGAAGCGATGGCAAAAATTGAGGAGGAAAGAGGGGCGAGTTATGAGTACACAGGAGATGAAGCAGAGTTGGTTAAGAAAATACAAGAATTGATTGATACTTATGTCAAACCAGCGGTGGAAATGGATGGCGGAAATATCGCGTTCAAATCTTTCAATGAAGGTATTGTAACAGTTATCTTGCAAGGTGCTTGCAGTGGTTGTCCTTCTTCAACAGTGACGCTAAAAGCGGGCATTGAAGGAATGATGAAGCGCATGATACCAGAAGTGAAAGAAGTGGTGGCGGAAATGGGTTAGTAGATTGCTCAATTTCCAGGAGCAATACACTCAAAGAAAAATAGAGAATAAGTTGTCGCTTATTTTCTATTTTTCTTTAATGAGGATTTGTTTCATATCTAATTCTAAATCAAGGATTTCGCATTTTAGTTTGTCATTTACTCGAAGTACTTTTTGTTCTAAATATTCATTGCCATCAGGTTGAGTATGTTGTGTCAACTGCGCTTCATTGATGTCTAATACCCATACTTCGAGAATGCCTGCTGCAGCGTACATTGGTAGTTTGATATCGTAATCGTATCCGACAGAAGTATCTGCTACTTCTATTAGAAAGAAAATTTCCGATGGTATAGGATGACTATCAGTGTAAAAATCATCCCTAGGTTTGAGGACAGCAATATCAGGTTCAGGTTCCGAGTATTTGCTTAAACTTACTGGGTTTTGTACACTAACTAGAATAAGCTTACCCAGCTCTTCTTTAATATAGTTCGTAAGAATAGTTACGTATCCTGAATGTCTACTTCCAATAGGTGTCATTTTGATAATTTCTCCGTGAATCAATTCAACGCGATCATCTTCGGTCAGAATACCAGTATCTAACATCGTGTAGTAATCTTCTACATTGAATAGTTTTCGCTGAACTGCAATTCCCGTTTTGGCTGTCATGCAAGTAACTTTTGCTGTTAAATCAAGATGTTTTCATTTCTGGCATTTTACAAATCTCATCTTCTTTCTTCCCACAAACGGTACATTCTCCAATTTTACTCTTCAACATTGGATTATTCTGCGCGCAAGTCCCCGCAAACTCTCCTTTTCCTAGTACCGCTTTGATGTTAATGAGCAAAAAAGACAATCCAAATACTCCGAAAACGATACCTAACACATATAAGAATTCCATAGGATAATTTTTTTAAATTTCAATTTATCTTTGACGATATGAATTCGGCAAAGATAATGCTTATCTAAATAACACTTACCTTTCATCGAAGGTTTTGTTTAGTAAAACGATCATCAATTAATTGCAACCAACTCAACTTATATTAGCGAATATCAACAAGCGAATTCGGCTTGAAATCGAAGAAGAGCAATACTTTCTCTCGCTACTCGAAACTTTTCAGATTAGTAAAAAAGCCTACTTACTCAAACAGGCGAACTGGTGCAATAAAATCTTTTTTGTCAATCAAGGTTTATTGCGTTCTTATTCCATTGGGCAAGCTGGAAAAGAAGCCACGGTGATGTTTGCTTTCCAAGATTGGTGGATTACAGATATGTACGCTTTTGTGAAAAGGACACCTGCGTTGACTAATATTCAAGCGATAGAGCAGAGTGAAGGATTCTATTTATCTAAAAAGTCTTTGGAACAGCTCTATATAGAAATTCCAAAATTTGAAAAATTCTTCAGAATCTTGATGCAGAATGCTTACATCAGAGAGCAGTACAGAGTTTGGGAAAATATTTCACTAACTGCTGAAGAAAGATATATCAGCTTCCTAAAAAAATATCCTCAAATTGAGCAAAAAGCTCCACAGAAGTACATTGCTTCTTACCTTGGTATCACCCCTGAGTTTTTGAGTGCAATGAAAAAGCGACGCTGACTTCTTAATCTACATTAATTGTATTGTACGCAATAGACTTCATCTTTGCGGAAAAGAAAGTTATGCAAATGATGATACTTATATCAGGACCTTATCGAAGCGGCACAAATGATGATCCTACATTAATTCAAGCGAATCTGAAACGATTGGAAGCTGCGGCACTGCCTATCTATCAAAAAGGTCATATTCCAATGATTGGAGAATGGGTAGCTTTACCGCTTATGAAAATGGCAGGTTCTGAAAGAGTGGGGGACTCGATTTATAATGAGATGTCTTATCCCATTGCACACAGTTTATTGAGAAAATGTGATGCAATTTTAAGAATAGAAGGTGCTTCAAAAGGTGCAGATCAAGATGTTGAACTTGGAAAGAAACTAGGACTCGAAATTTATTACAATATAGAAAACATTCCCGATGCAAAATAATAAAATCAAGAATCTTACCTCCAAAGTTCTCTCTGACAACTGGTATGTGCTGAAGAAGTATTCTTATGACTTTCAAGTCAGCAGTGGCGAATGGGTAAATCAAGAGCGCGAAGCCTACGATCGGGGCAATGGAGCAGTAATTTTATTGTATAATAAGGCAGCAAAGACAGTAGTTTTGACCAGGCAATTTAGATTGCCAACCTATGTCAATGGCAACGAAACTGGAATGCTGATCGAAGCCTGCGCAGGTCTTTTAGATGAAGAAAATCCAGAAGATTGCATCCGAAGAGAAACCATAGAAGAAACAGGTTATCAGATCAATGAAGCCGAAAAAGTATATGAGGTTTATATGTCGCCAGGTTCAGTGACCGAAATCTTGTATTTTTTCATTGCGGAATACACATCTAAAGATAAGATCGCAGCAGGTGGTGGTGCTGAAGATGAGCAAGAGGATATTGAAATACTGGAACTTCCTGTAGATCAAGCCATGAAAATGGTAAAATCAGGCGACATCAAAGATGCTAAGACGATTATGCTTTTGCAGCATTTGTTGTTGAGTGGAAAATTAGGGCAGTAGTATTTTTTCTTTTTGCATAAGGGACATTCTGTAAAAATCCACTAAGGTAAATGACTGGTTATCAATACTTTTTCTTTTGGCTTGATCCAAAAGAAACAAAAAATCAAGACTTTATGGATTTCTTAACGCTCCAAAAGTGCCAAAAAGACTAAACAAACTAAACTCGCCTTTGCAGTTGTTTTTCAAATTTTTAGTTAGCGGTTGTACCAACTTACGACCTCAATTAGCAATTGGTTTTGGCTCATACAGTATTTTGTTTTTAACGCCTTTTTGGTACTTTTTCCACTAAAATCCATAAGGTCGACCAAACAAAATAGTCTAAAATTCCTTAGAAAAATCCTCTGAATTACTATTTCTTTAGATATCTGATTTTCAATTTTCAACTTTCCGGATATTCCCACTCCCCACGATAATCTCGGTACAACAACTTATTCGCTTCAGGATCATTCAAAATGAGTTCTTTATCGCCATCCCATTCGATGCTTCTGCCCAATTTATAAGAAAGCATTCCAAGCAAACTAATATTCGTCGCCAAATGTCCATTTTCAATATCGCAAACAGGGCGAGTTCCTGTTTCGATAGCTTGCAAAAAATCTGCCCAAAGCTCTTTGATATTTTGTAAGTCAGGTTTATCCAGTTTAGCTTCTACCTGAATTTTGGATTGACTTTTTCGACTTGGATAAAACGTCCAGCCATCTCGCCAACCCAGATGCAGCGTGCCTTCTGTTCCATAAAAGTAGCAGCCTACATTATGCGATTCATTGGCATTGGCAGCGTTGAGTTTGTGTTCCCAATGCAAGGTGAAATCCTCAAATTCGTAGAGGGCGTATTGCGTATCGGGGGCGTCGGTATTATCTGCTTTTACGAATCTACCACCCGTGGAAAAGACCGATTTCGGCGCGCGTTCTTCCGTCCACCAAAGCACCTGATCGAACCAATGAATGCCCCAATCGCCGATTTGCCCATTGGCATAATCCAAAAACTGCCGAAAGCCTTTTGGATGAATTTTTGGATTGTAAGGTTTATAAGGCGCAGGTCCACACCACATTTCCCAATCCAATTCTGCGGGTGGTTTTTCGTTGGGTATTTTTGCACCTGCACTTTGATTGTAGTTCACAAAACACTTCACTGAACTAATTTTTCCAACTTTTCCAGATTTCAAAAAATCCATCGCTGAAATATTATGCGGTGAAACGCGACGATGTGTATCCACTTGCACGATTCTTCGACAATCTCGCGCCGCTTTCAGAATCGCTTTTCCTTCATTGATTGTATGTCCAATTGGCTTTTCCAAGAAAACATGACAACCTTTTTTGATTGCATAAATCGCATTCAAAGCGTGCCAATGATCGGGCGTTGCGACGATGACCATATCTAAGTTTTCTTTATCAACCAATTCCCGAAAATCTTTGTAGTGCTTCGGTTCATTGCCATTGAGTTTTTTGACCTCATTAGCCACTTTTTTCAAGGCACGCTCATCCACATCACATAAACCCACAACTTTAACTCGTTGAGAACGAATCGCTTCTCTCAAAATATTCATGCCCCACCAGCCGCTGCCAATTAAACCTAAGCGATATTTTTTGTCGTTGAAAGTGGAAGCTAATAGTGGAAGTGCAGAAATAGAAGCGGCAGTAGTTGCGGTGGTTTTGACAAATTGTCTTCGTTTCATGTGTTGGTGATGTTTTGTAGTGAGCAGTTTATGAGCATTCGGTGAGGCATTGGTCTAAAGTTAGATAAATTTGAACAAATTCTTATCTTCGGATTGTTTGTGTGTGTAGTAAATTACACAGATACAAAGTAATGCTTGCTGAGAGCGACTTGTTGTGGATTTGGAGGGACATCGAGTCCCTCTAAATCCATCGAGGTTTCCTAAGGATAAAAAATGGCTGAGAAGCCATTTTTTATCCTTAGGAAGCCTCGATCACTTCATGGCGGTTCGATGCCGCCATGAAGTGAAAAAAACAAAGAGATGAATGTATGAGCTTATACATTTTTCAATAAAAGTGTAATTTGGGATATACACATTGTTTGCTGGCAAGAACTCGTTTAAAAGGTTTATAGATTGAATACCATTTATATTGTTGGAATCAGCTTTATTGGCGTTTTCATGCTTTTCATATTGATGAAAAATGAAAAACGTTTGAGCGATTACGTGCTTATTCTTGTTAATGTATTACTCGCTTTGTTGTTGCTCTCCACCATTTGGATTGAAAAAGAACTAAATGCTTTCAATTTTATCATACAACATCTTGCTGCTTTCTTTCTATTTCCAGCATTTCTAACTTATGGTATGCTGCTCATTGATCAAAAGCATCAAATAAAAGCGAAATGGGCATGGTTTTTCAGTTTTGCAATTGGCTTTTCGATTTTTCTGTTCATTGATTTTGCCTTTTTGACCGAGATCAATGAAGAATCTTTGATTCGCCTTTATGAAAATCCGAATTTGATTTATCATTTCTTTTTCAAGGGACACAAAATATTTGCGGTAATCTTGCTGCTTTGGTTTTTAAAACAATTGAAGCAATACGACCAACGAATCAAATCCTACTATTCCTTCATTGAGCCGATCAAATTGAAGTGGCTCAAAAACTTCACGATTATTCAAATCGTATTGTACAGTCTTTCCTTCTTTGGTTTCCTATTTTACAATTTTGGTTTCATTCAAGACATTTCAAAGGTCTATGCCATTCTAAATTCAGGTATTGTCTTAGGCGTTTTCTATCTTAGTTTTCATGGAATCCGACAATACAATTTGGCGCAGTTCAATGAAATCATAAAAACGCAAACTGAAGAAAGGAATGTAGCAATTACAGCTGAAGTTCAATCAGAAGAGACTTCCAAAAGCAACAAGGTGTTCTCCTTACCCGAAGCAAAAATTGATCGAATTTACAGTGATGTACTTCAACTCTTTGAAGAAGAACAAATCTATAAGGAGTCCAATCTGAAAGTTAATTTTTTAGCAGAAAAACTAGAAATCAGCCCTCATCATTTGTCTATGACAATTAATACCAAAACAGGTAAACCATTCTACGATTTCGTCAACGAATACAGAGTAGCTGCTCTAAAGGAAAAACTGAAAATGCCAGAAAACAAACAATTTACCATTCTTTCCCTAGCACTTGATAGTGGATTCAACTCCAAAGCCTCGCTCAATCGCATCTTCAAACAGCATACTCAACTTACACCTTCACAGTTCCAAAAGACTCATTTCGCAAAATAAGACCTGAAATACGGCTTTTTCAAGACTCATTTTCTCGAATGAGGCGATTGATGATGCTTTGCACCTCAACTTTGTGGCATTCATTCACGAAAAAATAAAGTTGATAAAGCATTCTATCATGGAAAAAATCATTTTAAGCATAGCTCTTATCGCTATTAGCATTAGTTCGCTTTATGCTCAGTCCAATATTGGAGCACAAATATCTACTTCAAAATCAGATGATTACGATTCAATTATTTGGTATCAGCAACAAATTTCTGAACGATTTAGTGCAGGACTTCAAGTCCGAGCGAGCGAACTAAAATACCGTTTCATTAACGCGCAAGCAGTAGAATCAGGTAATACTTTTTTCACAGGCTTAGTGCTAGGTTTCAAATTGAAAGAAACAGAAAATTATCGCTTAGATTTTAATACCACTGCAAGTTGGCGAAGAATCAATAGTGAAAATAGTAGCTTACCAGAAACAGCGAGTGGTCTGGAAATTGACCCCAACTTAATTTTTGGACTTCGGCTAAACGACCAATTCTTTTATCATTCTGGCATGATGCTTCGAGCAGCACTTCAATTAAGTCCAGAAACTATTGGTGATGAACAACTGCCTTCTGCCATTCTATTGAATAGTTTTTCTTATCAATTGAATGCTCAAACCTTGAGTTTCAAAACCTATTTCGGTCCAATGAACGGAGCATCTGGCGATACCGAAAAGTTCTTTTGGCAATTGGCAGTGAGTTACCAATACAACCTAAATTATAAAGGACAGGGCAGGATTCCATTTCTTAATTTCTAAGGACACGTTTACAGCTGCTCAAATCAGTTGAGTTAGATCAGCTTTATAAATCATTTGTAAACCTTGAAGATTTTTAAAATCTCCAAGATTTCAATCTGGCTTTTAAAATTTTACACATCATGAAAAAATATCGATTCTTCTTTTTCGTATTTTCCTTTTTTTACCTTCAAAATGCCTCTGCTCAAAGCAATGAAAAGTTAGGCTTCTATTTTATCCCAGAATACTCTGCAATGCTTTTAGAAAAGCACATTGGAAATGCAGTTGGCTTCAACGTTGGAGTGAGCAGTAAAAATCGAAAATGGGATTTCGGATTGCGCTATTACGGACGAAGCGGACCAATTAATGAACACATTGAATATCCGTTAAAATTACAGAACGGACAAGACTACAAGGGGAAATCTGTTGTGCAATTAGGTGCAGATCATGGATACATTGGATTAGAAGGAGCGTATAATATTTTTCTGAATAAGGAGAAAATTAGAGTTCGATTTCCTATCTCTGTTGGACAATTGGGGGCAGGTTTTTATCTAAAAGATGAAGATCGTATCACACCTGATGGGCGAAGAGTGAGTGAATGGGAAGACGATTTACAAGGAGGAGAAGATGCTGGCTTTGGTATTGGGGCAGAAGCAGGGGCAAGTATTTATTTTCAGTTGGTTGAAGCACTTCCCGAACTCAAATTTGGCACAGGTATTCACTTTGGGAAGACCTTTGGCTATCGCAGTTTCATTGGTGGCGATGACTTTTATGATAATAAATTGCGACTTTCTTTTGGCTTGAATCTTGGGTTTTGATAGTGCTTGTTTGACGGTTTCATTTTTCTGTGAAGCCGTCAAATGAATTGTTTTCGATACTTTGATGGCGAAACTTGCTGAAATTTTTGAAACTGCTTGTAGAAAAATGGCAAAGACTCATAGCCGCATTTGAAACTGATTTCCGCAACTGACCAATCTGTATCCAACAACATTCTGCTTGCCATATTAATTCGGTACTCATTGAGGAAAGTGAAGAAAGAGCGGCCCATCATTTTTTTGAAAAAACGAGCGAATGATTGCTCTGTCATGTTGACCAAACCTGCAACTTCTTTCAGGTAAATTTTCCTCGGAAAAGCAGTCGCTACAAAATCCTGAATCATAGACATTCGACTGCTGTACGAATCAGGCAAATCATCTTTAAAGGAAGTCCCAGAAAGCGTTTTGTAAGAACATTTAGACAATTGAAGCAATAAATGAAGCAATTTTATATACAGTTCCGCACTTTCATAAGTAGGCAGTTGCTTCAATAGTGGCAGGAATTCCCTAGTCGTATCTATCTCAAAAATGATGCCTTTGGAAGCCTCTTTAAGCATCGTAAATATTTGATGTAGTTCAGGCACTTTCGCGAATATGCCTTTGTTCCATTGCACGACTATCGACTTCGCTTGTTCCTTTTCTCGCACTTGATTCTTCCAGCAATGCGGTAAATTAGAGCGCAATAGCACTAGCTCACCTGCTTCGTATGCACCTACATAATCGCCAATAAATTTCGTTCCAACACTTTCCTCAATATAAGTCAATTCATGCTGTGGATGGAAATGCCAAGGCGTCTCAAAACTAGCCGCTTCGTAATGAAATGCAACGATAGACTGTTGTCGTGCAAGATTAATTCTTTCTAATACAGGCTTCAAAATTCCTCAATTTTAGCTATAAAGTAATTAAATTAAAGTTATTTTGATGAAATACATTACTTTTTAGCTAAAAAAATATAAGGATGAAGTGAATTTTTTAGAGAGCTTTGTTGTAATCAAATACTATCACTAAAACTAAGTTTCATAAATTTTGAGTAGTCTCTGTAAACGCCATACTTGTTTGGCTTTATAGATGAACCAAACAAGTTCGGTTTCTACGAATGTTAAGAAACTTAATTTATGCATCCTTACTCATCTTAGTGCCTAAGTGGTTCAAAAAATAGAAAGATGAAAAAAAGCGAATTTCCTGATCCTTTCGAGCAAGCCCGTTTAGAAAAAGGCTTCGGTGAAGTGGACGACCAGAACGATCCAGTTAAAATGCTATTGCGTTTGCGAGATGTGCGAAAGACCGCTCACAACTGGAAAACTTTTCAATCGGGAGCAGCACCAGGTCGCATCGTTGTGCCATCGGAAGTTGCCATCCGAGAGACGCGTCAAATACCTTTTGAAGTAGACCCACCTGAACATAAAGAATATCGCGCTTTGGTAGAAGATTGGTTTAAGCGTCCATTGCAAGAGGATTATGAAGCCAAATTGACGACCCAAATTAGCGAACTGTTGGAAGAAGTATTGACTCAAGATAGCGTAGAAGTGGTCGAAGAATTTGCACTCAAATTGCAGTCGCGTGCCTTGACGTTATTGCTCAATATTCCATACGAAGAAGCAGAAGTTTGGATCAATTGGGGAACACACGTTTTCCGCAGCGAAGACACTAATTTGGATGGTGATAAAGCAGCAATCTTGTATGATTATATAGATGAGCAAATTGATAAAGCAGTTGAGCAGCCAAGCGATAGTTTGTATTCTGTCTTGCTGAATTCGGACTATCAAGGAAGAAAAATGACCAAAGAGGAAGTGAAAGGCGTGATGATATTGACATTCGCAGGTGGTCGAGATACTATCATTAATTATGTGACGAATACAATTGCCTATTTAGCAGAAAACAAAGAAGCATTGGCGCGCTTGAAAAATGAACCTGAAATCATCGGTCGAGCCGTGGAAGAATTGGTACGCTATTTCTCTCCACTGACGCATATGGGAAGAGTAGCAACGGAAGACGCGACCGTTTGTGAGCATGCTGTGAAAGCAAATACTCGCGTTTCGCTTTGTTGGGCATCCGCGAATCGAGACGCAGCTACTTTTGAAAATCCAAATGAAGTTCAGCTAGATCGGAAAATGAACCCGCACGTGGCTTTTGGCTTTGGCATCCATAAATGCCTGGGCGCAACGCACGCTCGACAAATCATGAAAGTTTTGCTAAACGTACTAGCAAAGAACGTACAATCCATTGATATTCAAGAAGCTAAAGAAAATGTGGAGGATTGGGGAGAATTTCAACGCAAAGTCGGATTTGATCAACTTACAGTACAATTTAAGTAACTGTTTACCACATAGCTCGCATAACATTTGCATATAGTCCACGTAGTTTATAAAACTACTCAATTTGCATAAGAGCACTACAGGCTTGTCTCGGATTTGTGAAACTTAGCAAGGACTATTTTGGTAAAAAAACTTCACGAACATCTAATCAAAGAACGATGGCTAAAATAACATTTACTACTCAAGATCAAGAAACCACTACACTTGAAGCGACTACTGGCTCAGTCATGGAACTCGCCGTTGCTAACAATGTTAAAGGAATTGATGGTGACTGTGGCGGTGTTTGTTCCTGCGCGACTTGTCACGTCCACGTCGCACCCGAAGACATGGAAAAAGTGGGACAACCCAATTTCGCAGAAGCAGATATGCTAGAATTTGATGACAACGTAACGGAATATAGCCGTTTGTCTTGCCAGATTGCAGTGAGTGAGGTGATCGATGGTGTGAAATTAATGGTTGCTAATTGATTGTAAACACATAAGACCAGTTACACTTTTCATAGAAAGTTGAAGGTGATATTTAACTCAGCTCTCCGCTTTTTCAAAACAAGTCGCTCTGAGTAAATATCATCAGTTTTCCACTGATAATCATTTATAGAGTTCATGAACTGTATCATCATCGGCGCAAGCCATGCAGGTGTCACCTGCGCATTTGCATTACGCAGAGAAGGTTGGGAAGGAGAAATTACTTTATTTGATAGCGATCCACAGCTGCCGTATCATCGTCCACCTTTATCCAAAGCCTATCTGACCAATCCTGAAAGTATGGTGCAAAACGTTTTAAAAACGTCGGAGACTTACGAGAAGGAAAACATCAATTTGCAGTTGGGTGTTCGAGTGCAATCCATTGATCGAGCAAACAAAAAAGTGAGCTTAGATAATGGAGAAACACGTGCTTACGACAAATTGGTTTTAGCAACTGGTGCAAGACCATTGATTCCACTAATTGAAGGAATTGAAACAGCAAAAAACTGTTTTTCAATGCGTACTGCACAAGATGCGATTGATATTCAAGCTGCTTTTCAACAAATTGATGATAAGCGAGTTGTGGTGATTGGCGGAGGGTATATTGGCTTAGAAACGGCTGCTTCGCTGCGAAAATTAGGAGCAGAAGTAACGATTTTAGAACGCGAAGAACGGTTATTGGCTAGGGTAACTGCTCCTGAATTATCGAATTATTTTCAACAGTTGCACGAAGAACAGGGTGTACAAATTTTTACTCAAAAAAATGTGGAACGCATTGAGACTAGCGATGAGCATAACGAAGTAATTTGTTCGGATGGCAGTTGCTTTGAAGCGGATATGATCATTGTAGGTATTGGCATTCGAGTCAATCAGGAATTGGCAGCGGCGGCAGGTCTGGAAATTGAAAATGGCATCAAAGTCAATTCGGTTGCTCAAACGAGTGATGAGCATATTTACGCGATCGGTGATTGCACTTTTCATCACAATCCTTACTACGATAAGTGGTTGCGTTTGGAAAGTGTACAAAATGCTAACGATCAAGCGAAAATTGCGGCAGCTTCCATTTGTGGGAAAGACGTAAAATATGATTCACTGCCTTGGTTTTGGTCAGATCAATATGAGGTAAAATTACAAACAGTTGGTCTATTTAACGATTATAATTATTTGATTATCAGAGAAGAAATAGACAGAGCAAACTGCTTTTCTGTTTGGTATTTCAAAGAGGAACGATTGCTCGCCGTGGATGCGATTAATAATGGAAAAGCCTATATGTTGGGCACAAAATTCCTGAAAAATAGAGCGCAATTAGACAAAGAGAAACTCGCAGACAGCACTGTTCCATTCAAGCCCAACAACTTTTTAAAGGAATAGAAAAAAAATTGAGTACTTTTCCGTTTCATTTTCAAAGAATCTCAACTCTTGGCTATGCTTAAAAAAAATGAAATTTGGGTCGGTTTGGTACTTGGTTTGATACTGCCGATGATCGGTTTTGGTATTTTTTACGGTATTTTCGCTTATTTGGATAGAGCTGATGCTGTGAGCAATATTGGCTTAGGTGAAGACTTTAGATTGCGAACTATTGGTATTGTTTCCATTGCTCTGAATGCCATTCTACTGAATAGAAAAAACAAGCGAAGACGGACACGCACTATGCGAGGAATTGTCATCGCCACCTTCATTTATATTATTGTTTGGTTAGTTTACTTTGGAGATACAGTGCTGAATGCGGTGCAGTAATAACTTGAATGTAAGATTAAAATCACTCTAGTCATTTTATTAATTTTTTAGTCTCCAAAACTTCACCTGTACTAGACACAACAGTAACTACGTATAATCCAGATTGCTCAAAAATAGATTCTTGAATACGGAAATTAGTTTGTCCGTCACTATTTCTAGCGTAAATCTGTTGCCCAATAGTATTGTAAATAAAAATCCTCAACTGTCGATTTGACCATTCCTCCTCCAATTTGATGAAAAGCTGCCCTTCAATTGGATTCGGATAAATTTCAGAGATGCTTTTGGTTAATTTAGAAGTACTCACAGTGCTTTTCCATTCCTCATATTGTTCTTGCAAAACGTCAATTGGTTCAACTCCAAAAGGCGTAGATTTTACATCAATTTCTAGCCAAAAATTATCGGGTGTATCATCTGGTTTTGCTACTCTAATGAAGGCTGATAAGGAGGATACACTTTCTCCTAAACATCTAATATCTGCACCTGCTACATTTGCACCTTGCATGGCTTCCATCAATTGATCTGCCAAAGTACCTGAAGCTCTTAAAAAGCGAGCTTCCATAGAGTCTAAAATAGCTGCGCCTTTCAAAATATTACCTTGAATTGCATAGTTTTTGCCTAGTCTTTGTCCTTTATAATCGAAGCAATTTGGTCCAGTGAAAGCCGCGGATCTGGGACTACCATTATCGTCAAAATCAACGATGCCATACTGTCGAATCGAAGCATTTCTTTGTACATCATTGCGTTTGAGCCAATCAATAATTTCCTCTGGAGAATTTCCTGATCTCATTCTTGTGCCAGCATTTCGTTGGTTTATAAAGTTTAGAGACGCTTGACTATTGATTGCTCCTCGGTTGGGCTGTATTTCATTAATGACAATAACACCTGTACCAACAATAGCTGCATCTACACAACTAGCTCCCGCAGCGCCTATTTCACCAGTAAGCGAGTCCACTGCTACAATGGAAAAGGTATCTTGAGCTTGGCAAAAATTGAAAAGAAGTAAAAGAAGAATGACTGTAATTATTGTTTTCATGATGACTTGAGTTTTAAAGAAATTGAATATACAATATTATTATTTTTTGAAGGAAAACGCAAACAAGCTCCTTTCACATACTGTTCTTCCAACATGGAAAATATAAAAGGAAAAACAGCTCTCATTACGGGCGGAACAAAAGGAATTGGAAACGGCATTGCAGAGGCGATGCTCCAAGAAGGCATGAACGTTGCCATCACCAGTAGAAGTCAAGAAGCAGCAGAGAAAGCGGCGTCGGAACTTGCTGGTATTGGGAGTGGAAAAATCATTGGTATTCAAGCAGATGTGCGGAATTATGAATCACAGCAAGCCGCAGTGGAAAAGGTGTTGGAAGAGTTTGGTAGTCTTGATATTTTAATCGCCAATGCTGGCGTCGGGCACTTTGCTTCCATCGAGGAAATGACCGCTGAACAGTGGAATGAAACTATAGATATTAATCTGACGGGCGTTTTTTACAGCGTCAAATCTTGTCTGAAAGCACTAGAAAAATCAGAAGGCTACGTCATCACCATTGCAAGCTTAGCGGGCACTAATTTTTTCGCCAAAGGTGCAGCGTATAACGCCAGTAAATTTGGTTTGGTAGGTTTCACACAAGCCATGATGCTCGACGTTCGCCAAATGGGAATTAAAGTAAGTACCATTATGCCTGGTTCTGTTTCTACTCATTTTAATGGACACACACCTAGTGAATCCGATGCTTGGAAAATTCAGCCCGAAGATTTGGGACAAATCACTATTGATCTCCTAAAAATGCACCCACGGACTTTGCCAAGTAAGGTAGAGGTGCGTCCGAGTAAGCCGCCAAAAAAGTAAGCCTCTTTTTCAAAAGTGGATACAAATTAAAAATTGAGTCCACTCCTAGACACTTTTCTGTTTTTTAGTTCGCTCACCGCCTTACGGCGGCTAGCAAAGGGTTTTTAGTGCAGAAACAGATTGATTTTAAGCCAAAATCAATCTATTTCTGCCCTTCTATTCCCTTTCGTGCCGCAGGCGTCGAAGAAAAAAAGCACAGAGGAGTGAAAAAAATTGAGTATTTCGTTTCCTTAAACAGAGCAGATAAAAAAACTTCTCGAAAGATTTTTTTGTCTGCAACTTCACGAATTTCAAAAACGCGCCTATCCCTGAATCATCGTAAAGGATGTAAATAAGAAATAAACTTACTTTCAGTCAAAACTGAAAGTAATGAAAGTTTGTTATAATTTTGCACGGAATTGGGGAACTAACTAAAAAGATCGACACTCCATTTTCAAAAATAACAATCATGAATACATCCTTGTCCATTATACTAAGTGATAAAAATTTGCTACCCGAGTTGCGCGCCATTGCAGAAAAAGTACAAGTAGGCGAACGCATTACTGAAGCAGAAGGTAATTTACTCTACGAAAGAGGAAAATTAGCGTACTTGGGTGCATTGGCAAATCATGTGCGTGAGGAAAAACATGGAGATCGTACCTACTTCAATCGTAATTTTCACATGGAGCCAACCAATGTATGCCTTTACACTTGTACGTTTTGTTCCTATTCACGTTTGATTAAAAAGAGAGAAGAAGGTTGGGAATACAGCTTGGACGACATGATGGATATTGTCAAGAAATACGATGATGAACCTGTCACGGAAGTGCATATCGTGGGAGGTGTATTGCCGCAATATGATGTACCTTTTTATGCGGAATTATTTCAACAGATAAAAGCACATCGTCCTGATCTACACATTAAGGCGTTAACGCCTGTTGAGTATCACTACATCTTCAAGAAAGCCAAAATTAGCTATGAGGAAGGCATGAAAATCATGAAAGATGCAGGGCTGGATTCAATGCCAGGCGGCGGTGCGGAGATTTTTCATCCAGAAATTCGAGATCAAATTGCAGGTGGAAAATGTACGGGGGAGCAGTGGCTGCGCATCCACGAAATTTGGCATGAATTAGGCGGTCGCTCCAATGCTACGATGCTTTATGGGCATATTGAGGAATTTGAGCATCGTATAGATCACATGGAAAAACTGCGCCAATTGCAAGACAAAACAGGCGGCTTTCAAACCTTCATTCCCTTGAAGTTTAGAAATAAGGGCAACCAAATGTCGCACGTTCCTGAATCTACGACTGTCGAAGATTTAAGGAACTACGCCATCGCTAGAATTTACATGGATAATTTCGACCACATCAAAGCCTACTGGCCAATGATTGGTAGAACAACGGCGCAATTGTCGCTTGCCTTTGGCGTGAATGATATTGATGGAACGATAGACGATACCACCAAAATCTACTCCATGGCAGGTTCTGAAGAACAAAACCCTGCTTTGAGTACACAAGAATTGGTGAACCTCATTCGTCGCGTTGGAAGAGAACCTATTGAGCGTGATACTTTATATAATGTCATCACAGATTATACCGATCACGTTTTTGAGGAAGACAAGCAGTTCAGAGGATATGTCTCTCTACCAGTTGTGAACTAGGGATTAGGGGGATCGTCGCGGTTTGCAACCGCGTGCCGACAGCTATCGGCATGCGCTCGTTGGTACAAACCGCAAAATTATCTTAAACAGCGAAGCCATCAGACAACTTTCAAACCATCTCAAACACATCAAACAAAAAAGACAATGACAAAAGATATCTATCTCATTCGCCATGGAGAAACAGTTTTTAATAAGCTCGGCATTGTGCAGGGCAGCGGCGTAGATACAGATTTAAATGAAACGGGACAACAGCAGGCAAATGCGTTTTACGAGATGTATAAAGAGGTGCCTTTTGAAATAGTATTGACTTCTAAGCTGAAGCGGACACACCAAACTGTGCAGCCTTTTACCGACAAGGGGTTAGCTTGGGAGCAATTTCGGGAGATTAACGAAATGTCTTGGGGAGAGCACGAAGGAAAAGAATATACACCAGAGAGAAAAGTGCAATATACAGCCATCACCTCAGAATGGGATAAGGAGAATTATGATGTTGGGATGAAAGGAGGAGAAACGATCAATGAGCTAGCCGCTCGATGTCGAAAGTTTGTTAATCAGCTTCGTCAAAGAGCGGAGCAAACAATTCTAATCTGTGCGCATGGTCGTCTGAATCGCTGTTTGCTGTGTGTCTTGTTGGATATACCGCTAAAACACATGAATGATTTTTCGCACAGTAATACAGGTTTAAATCGCCTGCAATTTGATGGTGAACAGTTTGAATTACTGACTCAAAACGATACAGAACACCTAAAAATCAAAGAATTAACAGCTATATGATAAAATTAAAAGCAGTAACCGTTTCTTACCTAAATACCAAGCCATTTTTGTACGGTTTGATTAAGTCAGGATTAGGCAAGCAGATTGATTTGCAGTTAGCAATTCCTTCAGAAGGTGCGCGGAAATTGTGTAATGGTGAAGTAGATTTTGGCCTCGTACCTATTGCTGCTTTGCCTGAAATTCCGAATGCACAAGTCTTTTCTGACTACTGCATTGGTACAGTTGGGGCAGTGAAAACAGTTTGCATTTACAGCGATGTGCCTATTCAACAATTGACGCATCTGTACCTAGATCATCATTCTCGAAGCTCAGTGGCATTGACCAAAATCCTCTTAAGAGACCATTGGAAACTTACGCCAAAATTGATTCCTGCAAGTGATGGCTACATTCAGCGCATTCATCGTCGAGTGGGCGGTTTGGTTATTGGCGACCGAGCAATTGGTTTAGAGAAAAAATTTAATTATACCTATGATTTGGGCGAAATCTGGCAACAGTTCACTGGTTTACCTTTCGTTTTTGCCGCTTGGGTGACCACTAAACCGCTATCGAATAACTTCTTACAGCAATTCAACGAAGCCTTACAAATGGGCTTGGATGCGATTCCAGAACTAATGTACCTCATGCCTACTGCACCCGCCAATTTTGATTTGGAACGCTATTTCCGCGAGTACATCAGCTACGACTTTGATGCAGAAAAGCGCAGGGCGTTAAAACTGTTTTTGAGCAAAATCAAACAGGAAGAGACTTTGTTGGAGTTAGTTTAAAATTCACTTGCAAAAAATGTCAGGTTTGTGTAAATTTGTAGGAATTATATTACACATAAAGACCTTCACGTATGAAAGGCCGTCTCCCATTGCTCTTACTTGTAGTTCTTCTTGCTACACTCTCTTGTGAGCGTGAAGAATTGAACATAAAATATGAAGTTTACTTACCAGGAGAGTACGAAGTCATCCAGCAATACTTAAATCTCCCTCGATATCCTCTTAAATACGAAGATAAATTTCCAAGTTTTTCAGAAAATACTGATCCTATTCTTTTCCATGATAGAAATATGGCAGCTCTAGGAAGAGTCTTATTTTATGATGAGAATCTTTCTGAGGATCGAACAATTTCCTGTGCCTCTTGCCATAAACAAGAGCTTGCTTTTGCCGATGATAAAGCATTGAGTGAAGGAGTTTCTAATAGGGTTACTGCTAGAAATAGCATTGCACTTGGCTCGGTGTTTAGTTTCAAACAACATTATGGAGGTCGAGATAGAATTGCCTTTTTTTGGGATAATCGTGCTAGTTCAGTTAAATCACAAACCATAGAAACTTTCTCGAATCCTGAAGAGATGAATATTTCGATGCGTGAAGTAGTAGAAAGAGTAAAGGAACAACCTTATTACGACCCACTATTCAGAGCCGCATTTGGTAGCGATCACAAAAGTTCTGATAAGGTTTTACAAGCCATTACCGTATTTATCAATAGCATGGGGTCATTCAACTCTAAATACGATCAGGTGCTGGAAGGATACTTCAAAGAAGAAAAACGCCTACCTACTGACATGGATAAATCATTAGCAGGTTTAGCATTAGATGAAAATATTGGGAGAAATCTTTACAATAAAAACTGTGCAAGTTGTCATGGTCGCTCAGAAAAAGACTCTGGGCGTCCTAATTTTGCTGCCTCGAATAACGGACTCTATTCTTTCTATGAAGATACAGGCATAGGAGCGTTGAGCAACCGATCTCGCGATGATGGAAAGTTCAAAGTTCCATCATTAAGAAATGTGGTACTCACGGCACCTTATATGCACGATGGTAGCTTAGCTACGCTAGATGACGTTCTAGAGCATTATAGTTCAGGTATAAAAAATTACCGTAATCTTGATCCTATTTTGAAAACAGGCTCTTCTCCTAAGCGCATGAATTTCACCTCCAATGATAAGAAAGCACTTACTGCCTTCTTAAATACATTGACGGACGAAAGCTTCTTGAAAGCGGAAAAATATTCAGATCCATTCAAGTAAGCAGGGAATTATAAATAAGATAAACTATACAAACAAAACGAATTGATGAAACCATCCAGTGGTATAAGTCTGATTCTAAGTTTTATTTTCTTTACTTCCTGTACGCATTACTATTACCTTCCTCAAGAATCTCACTTATTGGCAATAGAAGAGAAGAAAGATGTAAAAATTTCAGGAGGTATTTTTACTCCTCTTGAAAATATAGATGGAGGAAATATTCAGATTGGATACAGCCCAATTAAGCACATAAGTGTTCAAGCAAGTGGACTCTATGCTACATCAAGTTTAGGTGAAAATTTCAGAATAGTTCGCTCGAAAGGATATACCACAAATTTAGCATTAGGTACTTATGTTGACTTGACAAAGAAAAAATCAGACTCTGGAGAGCGGATATTGCTCGATCTTTATGGTGGAGTATCTACTGGGAAAGTTACGAATGTATATTCCCGAGAGACCAATTCTACTTTTGATTTCGAGCGCTTTTATGGACAGGCGGGTATCCATTTTCAAGATTCAATTATTGGTTTTGATCTAGTTTTTCAAGGGGGAATGTTAAACTATGTAGATGGCACTGTTTTCGGACAACCCGAAAGTTTCCAACAAAGCATACTCAGTTATATTGAGCAAAACAACTCAACTTTCGTCGGTGAAACCACTCTCCGTTCTTTTTACAAACTCAAAAAAGGAAAATTCTATTTTTCTCTTTCTCATCTATTGATAAAAGATCAAGTAGAGATTGCAAATAATCAATTCTCTTTTAGGTTCAATCATTTTTCCAATTTCACTACCAGCATCGGGCTAATTTATGATCTGAACAGGAGCAATGAAAAAACTGCGGAAGAATCTACCTTTTCCATAAAATAACTAGCAAAGCAAATGAAAAAAGGACTGATTTTACTTATTGTATTTACCTTCTCCGCTTCGTTTCTACTTGCACAAGAACGAGAGGACAAAGAAGTTCAGGTTTGGATGATCAGAACCATAGATGGTAGTGAATTTATAGGTAAGTTATTATCCGAACAAGACAGTCTCCTGAAAATTGACAATGAAATATTGGGAATTATTGAACTTCCCACTTCGCAGGTCATCTGGAAAAGGAAAATGAAGGGTAAAGATTTAGATTTTTTTGATAGAAGACCCCGAAAAGACGCAGTACACACACATTACTTTTTTGCTCCAACTGCTTACAGCCTCAAAAAAGGTGGAGGATATGTACAAAATACCAATATTATACACACTCAAATCAATTTTGCGCCTACTAATCGTCTATCTCTTGGTATCAATATAATTCCTATGTTGCTCTGGGATGATTTGACTCCCATTTGGTTGAATGCTAAATATACATTTCCACTCAAGGAGGATCGCTTAAACTTTGCGCTCGGAATATACACTGGAAGCATATTCGATATTGGGGATAATTATAACTATTTGGAAGAGCATTTTCCGTTTGCTATGCCTTATGGTGCTTTAACTTTTGGTAGCAGAGAAAGAAATTGGACGATAGCTATGGGGTATGGAAGATACAATACAACTCTTGATCTAGATTTTGAAGTAACACCTTTTTTCTCTCTTAGTGGCGTGTACAAAATTGGTAAGATTAGCTACTTTCTTACAGAAAATCATATTGGCAGTCGTTGGGGTTCTACACAATTGGTCTCTTCTCTAGGATTCAGGTGGGTCGCTAAAAAATTTAGTGCGGATATAGGAGCAGTAGTTTTTTCTTTTTCAGATGGTGAAATACGTCCTCTTCCACTTTTGAGTTTAAATTTTCCTTTCGGCGCATCCGCTAGGCTCGAATAAGCATCAATCCCTTCTCAATCACCAACTCCCATTCCGCCGTTTCCAAAATCTCTTCTAACGATTTAATTACTTTGGGCGGCTCTTCTCCAACAAACAAAGACCACCACTGCGTATCCACATAGTTCCCAAATTTAAAACCTACCTTTTCATAAATTCCAATCGGTTGGAAACCTATACTTTTATGAAACGCAATACTCACTGGATTGGGGAGTGTGATGCCCGCTAAAATATTGGTATAGCCTTGCAATTTTAGCAACTCAATTAAAGAAGTATAGAGCGCAGTGCCTATCTTTTTGCCATGAAAATCGGGAGCAATGTAAACGGAGACTTCTCGACTCCATCCATAAGCAGCGCGAGCGCGATGTGAACTTGCGTAAGCGTAACCAACCACTTTCTCCTGATAAGTACAAACCAAAAATGGACTTTCCGAGAGGATATTTTGAATACGTTGGTAGAATGCGGCTTCGGTAGGGACTTCAGTCTCGAAAGAAGAGGTGGTGTTTAGAATGAACGGTGCATAGATATTGAGAATAGCACGCGTATCTTCTCGTTTTGCTAAACGAATTTGATATGGATTCATTTTGTTTAGAGCTTGTTTGGATTTTGGTCTTTGAGACGAGAATAGGCTATTTTTTTCTCAATCAAGGCGAAAAATTCGAGTCTATCTAGATAAATGAGCAATTTTTTAACGCAGAGTGAGGAAAAAAGAGGTATTCGCAGTCCAATTACTAATTTCCAAACAAGCTCTTATATTTGAGGCGGTCACCTCAAAAGTGACCTCCTCAACTCAAGGTTTTTCTTTCCTAAGATTAAGACTCCAATGCCTCCAAAATCTGATTCGTATGATCTTTGGTTTTTACTTTCGTAAATACCTTTTCAATCACACCATTTTCATCAATAATAAAAGTGGTGCGGTGTACGCCGTCGTATTCTCTTCCCATAAATTTCTTGCGCCCCCAAACCCCAAATTGATCCATTACTTTGTGTTCGGTATCTGCCAATAAATGGAATGGAAATTCGTGCTTTTTGATGAAATTTTGATGCTTTTTTGCAGAATCAGGGCTCACGCCGAGCATTTCAAAACCTTTGGCTCTCAAAGCATCGGAGTTATCTCGCAAATTACAAGCGGCAGCGGTACAACCTGGGGTATTATCTTTTGGATAGAAAAATAAAATCAGTTTTTTGCCTTTGAAATCGGCAAGGCTCATTTGCTCTTCGTGTTCATTAATTCCTTCAAAGGCAGGTGCCTGATCTCCTTCTTTTAGATGCGTCATTTTAGTAGATTTTTAGAGTTGAGAAGCAATCTTCTAAGAACTCCAAAGTTTGTAAAATGACTGTTTAACCCAAAGGAATTGAAATGGTTCAGTTACTAAGAAGCAGCGTATCCAAATAAACAATTCAACAGAGAAACGAATCAACAATTCCTTACGGTTTCTGCTCAATTTTCAAATCTCCAAAGGCGATATTAATGGTGAAAGTCGCGTAGTACTCGCTGGTTGGTTTGAAAGTTACCTTTTTAATTTGTGGTGTATCTTCCTCGAAATTATACTTCCAGCCATTCGGTAAAATGACATTTCCTTCTTGGACAACCAGTTTCTGCTGATGGGTCAAAGGATCAATATTAAAGAGATTGACGTCTGCTTTTTGAGCGTTGATGTTCAGATCAATTAAGCCTTCGCCTGCCCAAAGATTGAGCGTTCCGTAGTGGGATTCGATATTGTAATTGCCAACAATATCGTGTAAATTCAAATTGGAACGACGCGAATAAATATCAAAATTCCCAGCGAGTTGATAACCTGTTACATCCCCAAAACGTGTTCGCATATTGATGTCACCACTAATATTATTTAAGCTAATTGTTCCAAATTCATTGAAAATACGAAGCTGACTGGCTAGATTACGCACATCGGTTTCTCCGAATTGATTCTTGATGTAGATCGGACATTCTTCTGGCAATTTGATAATGTAGCGCGCTTCCATCATCGCTTCGGTTTTCACTTGCTCTTCTCCCGAAATATAATTGCGCACATAAATTTTACGCTTCACGCGCTCTAGCAAATATTCCATTTGCTCTAAATCGCTCTTTGCCACTTCCTGTTCTGGATGTTTTGCAATTAATTCGATCTGTACCGAAATCTCTTGCTTATCCCAACTTTCCACCAAAACTTCCGCATTCTCGCCCTCCAAATTCACTTCAAAACCTTCGCTATACGGAAAGCTCTTCGTGATGCGCTTGGTGATGACTTGCAAAACTTCTTCTTTGTCCTGTCCAAACAGACTTGAACCACAAAAGAAAAACAAAGCCGTTATTAAAAAATATATTCTCATGATTAAGGATTGAAACGTTGATGTCCTTCTTTGTATCAACATTTCGTTTTATTTCAAAAATCGTTTTTGGTTGTACATTTATACTCTAAAAAGCAAGTATTACATCTATGAAAATATAGTGCAAATGAGAAAATTTTTATGCAATAAAAATTTTCTATTTGGGGTTTTTCGGAAGGAGAGAGGTGTTTTTTGAATTTTTTTTAAAAAAATTGAAAAATACTAAATATTTTAATATAAAAGAAAATTTAAAAAAAAGT
>JBCDFY010000086.1:0-27003 GCA_039176995.1 Bacteroidota bacterium | reverse complement strand
GAGCGACGAGTCGGGCACATTTTTATCTTCTATCAGATAGTGAAGCAATGCTAGGTTTTGAGAAGCTGCTATAATCTTAGTAATTTCTGCTTCCTTTTTTGCTCTCATCAAACATTGATAGGCATAGCTGTGAACTTCTTCGGTATTTTCATTTTCATAAATACAATACGCATTATCGCTGACCCATTGTATTAGTGAATCAAGCGGTAATTGCTCTAAAGATTGAGCAGTTATAAGTAAATGGAAAGAAGTTAAAATCAGTGTGGTAAGGATTGTTCTCATACTATGTTTGGATTAAAAATAGTGCATCTTCAAATTGTAAATGTCCTGATTCTATGAAATATAGGGCATTAAATCAAATCACCTTCAATCGCCGCATCAATTCTTCCTTGTAAGAACGACTAACCGAAAGATGTTGCTTGCCAATATTGACGTATTCGCAATGGTCGCTTAGGCTATCCACTTTGGTCAAATTGATGATGTAGGAACGATGGATACGTAGGAAATTTTCGGCATCGAGTTTCCCTTCAAAGGCTTTGAGCGAAAGTGTCATCAAATATTCTCGATCTGCGGTGAAGACTTTACAATAGTTACGATCAGCTTCTGCATAAAGAATGTCTTGTATGTAAATCTTAACCATTCGGTCGCGATATTTCACGAAAATGCGGTCATCGAGCAAGAAATTATTTTCTTCTTCCGTGGTGCTTGGAGCAGTTAAGGCTTGCGTTTCTGACATTCTGAGAATCGCTAACTCAATCGCTCTTGCCAAATCTAATCGCTTGAACGGCTTGGCGATAAATGCCTCAGGTTTAGTAACTTTTGCTCGATTATAAGTCGCTTCATCAGCATTCGCAGTAAGATAAATAATGCCAATCTTGTCATTGATGGCGCGAATTTGTTGAACGGTTTCCACGCCATCCAATTTACCTTTTAGGTTGATGTCCACCAACATCAAATCAGGTGGATTTTCTTGTATATTCTTAATCGCATCTTCGCCGCGCGCCATTATACTCTGTACTTCGTAACCCATTTTTGTCAGGTGCATCGAGATGTCAGCAGCGATAATCATATCGTCTTCTAAAATTAGTAGAGTGGTATTTTTCATTGATGTTTCTCCTAGTTCGTTGGCACTAATATAAGGTATTGTGAGGCAATGAGGGGCATTCTGGTTCTTGAAAATGGATTATCGCTCCGAGAGGAAATATTCCTATTTAAATTCCAAACGCTGCATAAAACAAAGCTTATATCTATTATATTTGGCATCCATTCATCACATGATACATGGCACTTATCAAAACAGTTCGAGGACACGTTCCAAAATACGGTAAAAACTGCTTCTTTGCTGAAAACGCAGTTATTGTTGGAGATGTTGAAATGGGCGATGAGTGCAGCTTTTGGTTTCATACGGTCGTGCGCGGCGATGTGAATGCCATCAAAATGGGCAACAAAGTCAATGTGCAAGATGGCGCAATTATCCATTGTACTTATCAGCAAGCAGCAACTACAATTGGCAACAATGTTTCCATTGGTCATAGAGCAATTGTTCATGGATGCACTATAAAAGACAATGTACTTATCGGAATGGGTGCAATCGTAATGGATCATGCTGTGGTAGAAGAAAATGTGTTGATTGCTGCAGGCGCAGTGGTTTTAGAAAATAGTCATTTGGAATCAGGCTATATCTATGCAGGCGTACCAGCAAAAAAAGTGAAGCAATTGAGTGAAGAGCAGTTTAAGGGAAGTATTGAGCGTATTGCAAATAATTATGTGATGTATGCGGGTTGGTTTGAGGAGTAGCTCGTATACATGATGTAATATTTTTCATCATGCAATATGTGCGCTTTGTGAAAAATCTATATGACTATGTGGCAAAAGCAGAAAATAAATTTTTTGTTTTAAAATGTTGACTTATTTAAACTTTTTATTTAAATTTGCATTATCTTATCAACAAAATGTTGAATTGAAATACTAAATTATCAAATATATGGCATCTAAAAACGACAAAAGCGCAAAACTAAAGGCGCTAGAACTCACCGTTGATCGTTTAGAAAAAACATACGGTAAGGGAACAATTATGCGCTTGGGAGACAAGCAAGTAGCAGAAGTAGAGACAATTCCGACTGGTTCATTGGGATTAGATATTGCGCTGGGCGTCAATGGTTTAGCAAAGGGAAGAGTCATTGAAATTTATGGTCCAGAATCTTCTGGTAAAACGACTTTGACGATTCATGCCATTGCAGAATGCCAAAAGAAAGGTGGAATTGCTGCTTTTATTGACGCAGAGCACGCCTTTGATCGCGTTTATGCAGAAGCATTGGGCGTTAATACGGAGGAACTATTGATTTCTCAACCAGATAGCGGAGAGCAAGCATTAGAGATCACAGAAAACTTAATTCGTTCTGGGGCAATTGATATTATTGTAATCGATTCCGTAGCGGCATTGGTGCCGAGAAGTGAATTGGAAGGAGAAATGGGAGATTCCAAAATGGGTTTGCAAGCGCGTTTGATGTCACAAGCAATGCGTAAGCTAACTTCGGCAATTGGAAAAACGGGATGTTGCTGTATTTTCATTAATCAGTTGAGAGAGAAAATTGGGGTGATGTTTGGAAATCCAGAAACTACAACGGGTGGAAACGCGCTGAAATTCTACGCTTCTATGCGTTTAGATATTCGCAGAACAGGCGCAGCGATTAAAGATAAAGAAGGAAATGTTGTTGGAAACCACGTCAAAGTGAAAGTGGTGAAAAATAAATTAGCTCCGCCATTCCGTATTGCGGAATTTGACATTATGTACGGCGAAGGGATTTCTAAAAATGGGGAGATCGTTGACCTTGGTGTGGATCATGACATTATTGGCAAGAGTGGTTCTTGGTACAGTTATGGTGGCGCGAAAATTGCACAAGGTAGAGAAGGAGCGAAGCAGTTTCTCAGAGACAATCCAGAAGTAGCAATAGAAATTGAGCAGAAAATTAAGGGAAAGATTACGGGTGTAGAGATTGAGCCTGCTCAAAAAAATGGAGAAAAGAAAGAAAAAGTGAAGGCATAAATAAAGATTTTTTCCCTCCATTTAATCAAAATGGAGAGGTTAATCTTTATGAGCTTTTACACTAAAAATCGAAGTGTCGTTTGCGCTTCGATTTTTTATTTTTATGAGCAATCAAACCAACCTTTTTCTTTTATTTGCCGTAGAAGTATACTCAAACAAGTTACTGCAATCTTGAACCCACACATGGAAATATCACACTTTTTAGATCACACACTACTGAAACCCGACGCCTCATTAAAGGATATTGAACTCCTTTGCGAAGAGGCGAAAACTTACCGATTCTACTCTGTCTGTATTCCACCTTATTATGTAGAAAAAGCAGCTAAATTACTGAAAGGCAGCCCCGTGAAAATTGCTACTGTGGTTGGTTTTCCGATGGGTTACTCTAGTGTTTCTGCTAAAATTGAAGAAATTAAAAGAGCGATACAGAAGGGCGCAGATGAAATTGATGCAGTGGTGAACATCAGTGCGGTAAAAAGTGCAGATTGGAAGTATTTGAAAAATGAGATTTCCAGCTTAGTGGGAGCTACGCATCTTCAACGAAAAGTATTTAAACTCATCTTAGAAACTTCCCTTTTAGATAGCGTTGAAATTGCTCAATTGTGCGCTATCAGTAGTGATGCGGGAGTTGACTTTGTAAAAAATGCTACGGGTTTTAGTGGCAAAGGTGCAACCATTGAAATGATACAATTTTTGCGTACTTCCTTGCCAGATAATATCCAAATCAAGGCTTCTGGCGGTATTCGTACGTTGGAATTTGCTCAAGCTCTTTTGGCAGAAGGTGTCACTAGAATTGGAAGTTCGAGTAGTGTTGCGATCATGGAACAGCAGCAATTGGTGGGTTCTTAGTGCAATAATTTTCTGGAAAAACAGTTTCTTCGATTTTCTTTTCCTTTAACGTTTGTGGCATAAAAAGATAGTACAACTAGCGTTTTGTTGATATCTATTTTAACAAAACTCAGTTGCTATGAAACAGAGCTTCTTTCTTATATTGGCATTTCTATGCCTCAACTTTTCGTTATTCGCCCAAGAAAATACGTCTCGATTTTTAGGTGCGCAGATAAATCTCCATACAGAACTACCTGTCAATCAATACAAATTTTCAACTAATTCTACAATTTCTGCGTATAATCATCAGTCTGATGCGGTACTCCTGGGCGTCAGCTTTCAGACGATCAACACAAATAATTGGTTTCAAGAGTTCTCTATCAATGGAATTCAAGTTGAGCGACAAGCGAGCGTTCGCGTCAATCCAAACGAACCAGAATTTGGACAGCGTATCGTTGATGTATTTTTATTAATGCGTTGGGAATACGGAAAGCTCTTTGCTTTGTTTGGAACAGAGAAATATCACTTTGGATTGAGTGTAGGCGCAGATCCTTTTGTCGGTTACTTTGAAAATATTCCTCGTATTGGAACTAATTTTCCATTCTCTGCTTGGAAAATAGGTACGCAGTTTAGTGCGACTCCAAGATTTAATTATGCAATGAACGATCGCTTGTTGTTTACCACTAAGCTGCCCATTAGCTTTTTTGAAACCAGATTTGAGCAGAAAAGACTTGGAAATCCATTGCTTAGCGCAGAAGAAAGCAGGCAAAACTATACTGAATTTGCATTTCTCATTCAAGGCTTTGAATTGAATTTTGGTTTGAGTTATCGACTGTAAAAACGAAAAAGGAGTAAAGTGACTTCCACTCTACTCCTTTTGTAAATATCTGATAACGAATATTTTACCTCTTATTTTTTCTTGACAAAAGAATCAATGCCATCACCTTTCAGGCGACTCACTAAAGACTTTGCCTCACTTAAAGAATTGAAGCGATCTACCATTACTACGGCAAAAGTTCCTTTGTCAAATCGTTCAACGCTGGTATTAGAATATCCTTTATTTCGCAATTTCTTAGCATAAGAATCTGCATTGGCTCTAATTTTGAAAGAACCTGCCAATACCATGTATGCTCCGCCGCTGCTATAACTATTTGGCACTTCATCTGTATCTTCTAATTTACCTCCTGAAGAACTGGGAGTCTCCTCTACCACATCATAATCGTCATTACTGTAAGTGGAAGTATTCTGAGGATCATCTACTTCTGCATCATTGGTTTCTGTGTTAGCAAAACCATCTTGCGTCGTATCATCTTCTTCCTCCTCATCAAGGTAATAGTAATCATCATTTTTTTCAATCTCTTCATACAATGCGGATTTATCATCTGCTGCATCAT
Source organism: Bacteroidota bacterium (assembly GCA_039176995.1). Lineage (GTDB taxonomy): Bacteria > Bacteroidota > Bacteroidia > Chitinophagales > Saprospiraceae > JAAUTG01. The sequence goes on along the minus strand of JBCDFY010000086.1, from coordinate 21,735 downwards.
CTCCACTCAGTTTTTTGTAACCTACCCAAATGAGTAAACCAGCTGCAATTAAGCAAACTGCAATAATGATGATGGTAAAAGTGTCTAACCTACGCATGGTGTTCTTTTTGGTAATTTTTTATTGTTGATCTGTTGATTCGTTGATCTGTTGATTTGAGACAAGCTCAATCCAATAAATAATCAACGGGGTGAATTAACAATAATTTTATTGAATTGCCCCAATTTTTGGAGCTAAATCTTTAATTATCAGTGTCTTCCTTTTGATTTCCTTCTTCACTAGCTTCATATTTGGGACGTTTTTTTCTTAGAATAGTCGTGTAGCGAGCTGGATTCAGGCGGAAATCTTCTAATAGCAGATCTAAGTTTTGAATAGACTTTTCCAGGTCTTTATATAAGTCATCATTCGCTATCAACTGTCCCAAGGTACCTTCTCCTGCCTTTAGCCCAACTAAGATTTTCTGTAAATCTGCTACGGTTTGATCCGCAGTTTTCATTGTAGTATTTAAATTATTAATAGCGCCATCTGCCGTTTGTAAAGTACCATCCAAGTTCACAGCAGCTAAGTTTTGCATTAAAGTGTCAGCATTCACCAAAATACGCTCCAGTTCCTCATCTCTATTTTGAATTGCCATCGTAATGTTATTCAAATTGCTGACCATTTGATTGATTGCTCTTGAGTTGGTTGCTACTACTGCATTTAGGCTCGCAGTCGTTTTCTTCAAACTGGTCATAATATCATCCACGTCCGATAGTATTTTACTCACTGGTGAATTTGGATCGCTCGTTACATTTCCTAGAGAATCCATTAAAACACTAACGCCACTGGTTACTTCATCCACATATTTTCCAATTTCTTCTGGTCCACCAGTCATGGTTGCCAGAACGCTTCTAGTTCCAGGCTTTAAGAAATCGCCGCTGACTGCGCAATTCGTACCATTACAGGGACCATTAAAAATCAAATCCACATTTTTCTCTCCCAAGAAATCTGTCGTTGCAATGGCTGCGACCGTATTCTTTGGTAGAGGCAGATCTTTTTCTAAGTCCAATTCAACGATCACAGTCTCCAAGTTTTCAGGATTCAAATAAACCGCTGTCACTATACCTACCTGCACGCCGCTGCGCATCACATTTGTTCCTTCCGTCAGTCCCCCCACATTGTCGTATTCGACATAAAAGGTCTTGGTCTTGCTGAAAATATCCTGCCCTTCTACAAATTTGTAGCCCCAGAACATGAGTCCTATGGCGACAATTGCTAAGAGTCCAATTCTTATTTCGTTTGACATAAGTTTTTTTTGTTCGATGTTGCTTTAAGGTTTCGTTGGGTTGCTTGCTCGTTTAGAAACGAGTTAACAGTACTGTCAAGTTAGGAAACTTAACAGATCAGTTTTTGTGGTCACGAATGGTTTTATGTTGTTTGAAGGCTTCGCTGTTTGAGTTAGTTTGATAGTTGTTAGTTGAGCGTATTGTATCTTGTTCACAGACCAAGATGATCTGCATTAAAAAATTAATAAGCAATGTTTGAAGTTTCCTAACTTCAAATTCATATCTACTCGTTTCCAAACGAGTGTAATGATAAAACTCAAGACTCATTCAAATGCTTTGTCAACTTTCCCTACAACAGCGTAAGGCGTCAGAGGGTTTGCTTAGGTTCGCCATTCATCGCGATGCTTCAAGAAAACTTTGACCAAATTATCTGCATCATCTATGGCACGGTGGTGTGTCCCATCGAAGTCAAAGCCTTCTTTTTCGACTGCCCATTTGAGTCCACGTGGGCGCGAAAGGCGTTTGATTTCTCGATATTGCGCTTTCAAATTGATGTGATTTTCCAACCAATCTTCTTCTATATCATGTAGACGGCAATCTGCTATTAAAAGCGTTTGATCAAATTGTCCCCAGGAGCATAGCATATAATCTTCCTCGAAAATTTCTGCCCAATCTTGGAATTCTTCAATGACTTTAGGAAACTTTTGTGCTCGATCAACTTGCTCTTGTTCAATCGTCGTCAATTCGGTGCAGTAGCTAGATAAGTAAGGATTGAGAATGGGGCGAATGAAACGGTTGTAAGAACCTTGCAATTCGCCGTAAGCATTTAGTAAAAATGCGCCAATTTCAATAGTTTCTTGTGTTTTTGATCTTGGACTCCCTTGCCAACACGTGGCTTCTAGGTCGAATATAATATAATTCACGCTTTGTGATTTCTAATTTGTTGTAGGGATATTAAAAGAAATTTGACCCCTGGGCACTCTTTTATATCCTATTTAGCTCGCTGCCTGATGGCAACTCGCAGAGGTTTTTAGGTCAGAAACAGATTGATTTTGATTCAAAATCAATCTGTTTCTGACCTAAAAACCCCCTTCTTTCGCGTCTGTGGCGCGAAAGAAAAAATATTTTTTGAGAATTTGAGCTACTGATTGTTCAGTTCCAAATTAATCTATATTTCTAATGCCATAGATTTCTAGTATTCAAAAAAAACTTAGTCTTTTGTAATAAGTTCGCGAAGATAATACTAAGATTTTAAAATATGCTTTTTCACCATGCCCCAGTATCTTCTGTCTTTGATGGCATCTTTCGGACTCGCTAAAAACCAATCTTTGAAAGTAGTGAAATTAGTTGCCTTGCCATCTGAAAAAACCTTGCGCAGCTCAATATCGTAAGCAATTTCTTCTTCTAGTCTTTTTCGATCAGATTTGGATAGATACCTCGCATATTTTCTGGCAATAGCTACTACTTCATGGAATCCACGCCAATGATACTTGGCAGTTTTGGCGTGCTCATCGAGCCGATAGAAGTAAGTTGGAAAATCGGTAAAATGCGTTTTAGGTTTGGTCAGAGCAGCGCGCACATACCATTCAAAATCCATGCCGTAGTGCAATTCTTGATCGTAGAATCCAATTTCCTCTATCAGCTTCCGCGAAAAGAAAACTGATTGCGATGGAATGATATTATTCACATCTTTGAAGAAGCGCAGTAGCCTGGGAACGCTCAACGGATAGATATTTTTGGAAATACGCAATTGTGCATCTTGCATGGTTTTACCCACATAGCCTTGATTCCCATAGATGAAATCTGTATCTGTTGGCACATGAGTGAAAATGCGAGAAAACGCATCTTTTAAATAACCATCATCAGAATTCATAAATGCTAACCAATCGCCCGTTGCTCTTTTCAAACCTTTATTAATGGCATCCGATTGTCCGTCATCTTTTTCGCTTATCCAAAAATCTATGAAGTCATTGTAAGTTTCTAGTACTTTGATGGTTTCATCTGTGCTACCACCATCCATGACGATTAGTTCCAAATTGGGATAGTTTTGCAGCAGAATACAGCGTAAAGTTTCTTCAATAAAGTGTCCTTGATTATAGCTCGGCACGACGATGGAGAGTTTGGCATATTGCCGATCTTGGTAAAGCGAAGCATCACTTTCTTCGTTCCAAGGGAAGCCTTGTTTTTGGGTGTCTATTCTAGGCAGTTGCTGCGAATTCATCTTTTGCTGTTTAGGCTCACGCGAAGGCGCAAAGTTTTTTGTTCTCTTCTTGTCAGAATCAGGATTCACAGGATTGCAGAATTTTCAGGATTCCACTGCATATGACCTGTAAAGAAATCCGTTAGATTCGTGTCAGAAAAATCACGTTCCTATTGCATTACAGGCTTCGGCGGCTCATATCCAAAACGCTCTACTTCAAAATCAAACAACTCTTTCACTAATCCAATCGCTTCTTCATCAAATAATACGCTATAATCTTTCTTGGGGCGATAACTCGCTTTAAACCTTGGAATGCGTTCGGGCTCAAAAGGGATGTCTAATTGTTGGCAAACCTTTTTGATTCCACCTTCCAAATCCTCGTATTGAATAAAGAAATCTATGCACAACTGATTGTTAATGAAATATTTATCTCGATCAATGTACATCTTTCCAGCGCGCAACCAATCTTTAAAATCTTGCTTCATGCTCGGTGGAATACCATCGTGGATAACATTATTGTAACGTTTCATCAAGCGACGACGATAGTAGTACCAGCGCGACTGATTGGGCAAGGCTTTGTTTTGGAAATGGAAAGCAGAAATGACTTTGTCAAATGGATTCCGAACGACGCAAAACTTGAAATAATCGTTCCATTTGGTATCGTTGTCCAAGCGTTCTTTGATCAAATCTGCGGGCATATGATTCCACCATTTTAATTCCTTGGTATCTCTTGGACTTCCTCGATAACCAATGACACCTGCATCGGATTCGTACTCATTACGCAAGTGCATTTCTTGCCATTCGCCTTCCGGCATACAGTAAGGCTCGAAGTAGGCTTCCACAGAAGTGCCTGCTGTTTTGTAGGTTTTGGTGTAAATGAATTTTTTTTGATGGCTGATGAGCATTTTTTCTAGTTTTGAGTTAGGTGTCGTACCTTTTAAAACCACTAAGGCACTAAGAGAAGTAAGAATGTAGTTAAGTTAAATTATAAGCACATTTAAGACTTTATTTGGCTGAATATTAGTGGTTTATATAAAAAAGTAGTTTGAATATTGAGATAACTAAACCAAATCTACTCAGAAGATTTTAAGCTATAAAAGCGTTCTTTTAGGAGATCGTAAGTTGAGTCATATTCATTTTTAAAGCGTTTGAGTTCTGCGAGGCGACCTTTGGAATAGCTGAGGTTCATTTGGATATTTTTTCGTTGTTCACCGCTGCTTTTGAGCATTTTCCAAGTGCGCCGTCGAACACTTTGTTTGGTTTTTTGAATGGCTTTTTGCCACTCCATTTTTTGATCTTTCAGCAAATCACTGTAAAGCGATAAAATGACCGAAGCTGCGCCAAATCCTTCTTGTAAACGCTTCAAATAATCCCGATTGATGCGATCCGTTGGGATATGGTGCTTGAATTGTAGTTGAGGCGAATAGTATAGTTTATATCCCAACAATTGCAAGCCCAAACACAATTCTCCATCTTCTCCAGCCGCTAGTTTACTGCCAATTCTACCCGTCAAATACAACTCGTGTACCTCATATAATTCCTCTAAAGCAGATACTCGAAAAGCACTTGATGCGCCCCACAGAAAACTGTTTTCCAAATAACCTTCTTCTTCGCCTTGCTTTCCGACCGCATAAGCATATTGAAATTTCTCCCACCAGGTCGGCAACTCAAAATCTGCTGGCACTGCGACTTCACCATCGCCACTACAAACTGCGACTTCCGAATGTGCTTCTAAGATTTCAAAAACCGTTTGTACATAATTATCACTGATCGAATTATCATCATCCACATAGATCAAATAGCCATACTGCGCTTCTTTCAATCCCCTCGCCTTCGCATAACTCAAACCTGCTTGCTCTTCTTTCACAATGCGCAAGGGAACTGACACATCTGCTGCATCCCAAATCGTTCGAGCCACTGCTGCACTCTCATCTTTAGAATTATTGTCAATTAATATCGTTTCCCAAGCTAAATTTTCCGTTTTTTGTGCCGCAATGTGTTCCAAAGTCGGTTTCAGCCGCTGCGCACCATTGTACGTACAAATTACCACCGAAACGCCCTTTGTTCTACTCATTTTTTGCTTGTTATTTAAAGGCGGCAAAGGTAGGAAAAATTTAGAAGCGAGAGGGCTTCATGGTTACATGGCTTTGTGGTTCTAGTGTTACCAGCCATATAACCATAAAACACTTTAACCATACAAACAGTGAACATTTTCATTTTAAATACAGGAAGATGCGGCTCGACGACGATTATTCGGGCGTGTCAGCATATTAAAAATTATACGGCTTTGCATGAATCTCGGAGTAGTATGTTGGCGGATGAGCGATTAAATTATGCGGAGAACCATATTGAAGCAGACAATCGCTTGGTGTGGTTTTTAGGACAATTGGATCAGAAATATGGTGATGAGGCATTTTATGTGCATTTGAAACGCGAACGTAAGGCAACCGTGGTGAGTTACAATCGGCGTTGGGATAGTGATATTACGATAGTGAAGGGGTTTGGGGAAAGTATTTTGATTAGGAAACCAGAGCAGTTGTCTGATCTGGAGAAGTTGCAAATCAGTAGTGATTATTATGATACTGCAAACGCGAATATTGAGTTTTTTCTCAAGGACAAAACGAAAAAGCTAGAAATGAATTTGGAGACTTTGGAAGCAGATTTTGCAGTTTTTTGGCAACGAATTGGCGCAAAAGGAGATTTGAGAGCGGCACTAAATGCTTTGGGGAAGAAACACAACAGCAGTGAGCAACCCGAAAATCATGCGGCGCAACGAGCACCAGTGCAACCGAAATCAGGTTTGGGAGGTGCTTTGCATCGAGTGAAACTCAAATGGGCGTACAAAAATGCGCTGCGTTGGACAAATTATTATTTTCGGAATTATATGAAATAGAAGATAGTGATTGAAGGAATGAAGATTAAAGGACTACTTCAAACCCTCATTCCTTTAATCCTTAAAACCCTTTCAAATATGCAAAACGAAACACACCAATACGACATTCTTTGTGTCGGCGAGCTACTCGTTGACATGATGAGTGAGGAACTTGCGGATAATTTTTCTAAAGTAGAAAACTTCAAACGAATTCAAGGAGGAAGCCCTGCAAATTTGGCAATGAATATGAAGCGTTTAGGTAATAAGGTGTGCTTGGTGGCAAGCGTGGGACAAGATGATATGGGTAATTATTTAGTGCAGTCTGTGGAAGAAGTCGGTTTAGAAATTACTTCAATTGCCAGAGTAGAACAACCTTCAACGATGATCTTAGTAACGCGTTCTAAAAGCGTTTCCAATTTTGAAGCCTATCGTGGTGCGGATTGTCAAATTTCCGAGATGCAACTGAATGATGAATTACTAAAATCTGCGCGCATTTTCCATACGACTTGTTTTGGTTTGAGTCAATTGCCTGCTCAGGAAAATATAATGAATGCGGCGCTGAAAGCACATCAAAATGGGGCTCAGTTGAGTATTGATTTGAACTATGCGGCAAAGATTTGGAAAGATCAGAAAGCGGCACAAAAAATAGTGGAAGCGTATTGTAGTTACGGCGCGATTGTGAAAGTGAGTGAAGTGGATTGGGGACGTTTGTATAATCAGCAATTGATTGATTATGAATTAGTTGGGCAACACTTTTTGAATTTAGAAGCGAAAGTAGTTTGTTTAACTTTAGGAGAAAAAGGCGTTTGGGTATTTTCTAAAGAAGAAACTCATTTTTTGCCTAGCCGATCGGTTGAAGTAAAAGATACGACAGGTGCGGGCGATGCTTTTTGGTCAGGTTTTTTGACAGCGCATTTGGATGGAAAAGATTTGCTGACTTGTGCGAAGGCAGGTAGGAGTATGGCGGAGTTTAAAATTCAGCGGTTTGGTTCGTTGCCGAAGAAAGTGGAACGTTCGCTTATTTATAGTTGAGATAATTTTAAAAGGGAATACGCAGAGGGCGCAGAGGCTTTTAGTTTTCAATAAGTAACGTATAGCGATTAATCTATATACCGCTTCAGTAAACCATCATACGCATCAATTCTCCGATCTCTAAAAAATGGCCAGATTCTGCGGACATCTTCTGTTCGTTGCTGACTGATTTCAACAACTTTTACGGCCTCTTCACCGCTTGGAGCTTGATAAAGTAGTTCTCCTTGAGGTCCAGCAATGAAACTTTGCCCCCAAAACTGAATACCGCCTGTCACTTCCGTCCAATCCTTCTCATAACCTGTTCGATTGACGCTAATAACAGGCAATCCATTGGCAACTGCATGAGCACGCTGACTAATCTGCCAAGCATCGAACTGTCGTTGCTGTTCATCTTTACTATCGCTTGATTCCCAACCAATTGCTGTTGGATAAATCAAGATTTCTGCACCCGCCAAAGCCATCAAACGTGCCGCTTCTGGATACCATTGATCCCAACAAACAAGCACCCCCAATTTGCCAATACTGGTCTGGATGGGTTGGAATCCCAAATCGCCTGGCGTGAAGTAAAATTTCTCATAATAAGCAGGATCGTCAGGAATGTGCATTTTACGGTATTTTCCTGCGATACTTCCATCTTTCTCAAAGACAACTGCCGTATTGTGATACAAGCCCGCTGCGCGTTTTTCAAATAGTGAACTCACCAAAATGACGCTGCACTCCTTGGCGATTGCACTAAAAATTTCAGTATCTTCTCCTGGAATAGTTCGCGCTAAATCAAATTGTTCCACTTCTTCTGCTTGGCAAAAATAGATGCCCGTATGCAGCTCTTGAAGCACTACCAAATCTGCACCTTTGTTGGCGCATTCACGAATTCCTGCAATACTTTTTTCGATATTGGCAACTCGATCAAGAGTACATTTTTGTTGGACGATTCCGACCTTTAAAAAGCTCATAATGATTGATGAATAAGTTGGGCGAAGTTACTCATAAGAACTCTATCAACTATTTTGAGTTTATATTTTGTTCTTCACTCCTGTACACTTTTTTCTTTCGCGCTTTCGGCGCGAAAGGGAGGGGGATTTAGGGCAGAAACAGATTCATTTTGAATCAAAATCAATCTGTTTCTGCCCTAAAAACCCTTTGCGAGCCGCCGTTAGGCGGCGAGCAGACTAGAAAATAAAAAAGTGTCTAGGAGTGAAATTTTGTTCAAAATCTATTTCACTACAATACTCAACTATGGAATCCAATTTCACAGGAATACTAAAAGCGGCAAGTGTCGTCACCAATAGCTGGAAAGAAAGCCTACGTTTTTATCAGCAAGGCTTAGGTTATCAAATTGTGGATAAAGGAGTATTGAGCGAGCAGCAGAAAGTAATATTTGGAGAGCAATTGAATCGTTATGTTTTATTAGGACATGATCGAGCAAGTGTGGTTCGGCTAATCGAAACTATGGATGAAAAGGCACAGCCCAATCGTATTGGTGCGCGACCTTGGGATATTGGTCTTTGCGTACTAGAGGCAGGTTCGGCGGATGTAGATTTTGCTTATGAGCATATGATTCGTCATCGTTTCGGAGTGATTTCGCCGCCAAAAGAATTTTCGGTGGAAGGACCAGAACCCTTGGGGCGAGTGGTGATGAAAGCATTTGGTTTGTATGGCGTCAATGGGGAACAATTTTTTATTACTCAAATCACAGAAAGAGAGGGCGGAACACCACTTTGGGAACAGCGAAAAGACATCAATATTTTTCCCGTCGGAAATGCCGTGATTTCTATGAAAGATCGAGTGCCACAACAATTTTATGAGCAAACTTTTGCACTTTATCCTTCTATTGAATTACCACTGGCGCAAGCACTGGCGGCGCAAATTATGGGTGGACCATCAGATATGAGTTTTGATATGTGCCTAATGGGAAATGGTCAGTACAAATCGGGGATGGAGCAGCACGTTTATGGAGCGCGTCATCCTGATTATGATTTTAAAATCTATCCTTGTGATTTTAGCAAAACGGGTTTAGCGAGTGTGTGTTGGAAAGGTCAAAATTTGGAAGGAATAGCAGGGCGAATAGAAAAAAATGGAGGCAAAGTGTTGGGAACTACGTTGCTTCCATTGAGAAATCAAGACGAACCTAATGGTATTATTTATCAAGGCTTAGCTGGAGAGATTGTGGAATTAGCGAATTGAAATTTAAGCAATCTTTAACCTACTTGGCTTCATCGAATAAATTCAAGGAGCGATCGTGAAAAGTTACTGTTCGTAGGGGTTTCCTGCATGTTTGTAGTGTATTCAGTACAAAACAAACAAGTCAAATCATTCCATCAACATAGGTGTGAGTCAAATCTCTAACAGATATTCTTACGCCCAAACTTAAATTTTTAAAACTATGAAAACCTTGAATCGCAAATTTATCCTGTACGTAGCAGGAGCAGTCATTACTATGTTTATTTTATTGATTATCAATCCTTTCGGTTATAATGATCTAGGTTATCGGGAGGTAGTAGAAACACCTACTGGACAGAAATATGTGGTCTTTTCCAATGGTATTTATTGGAAACTACCGGGTTCCAAAGTGACTACCTATCCCAATGTGATAACAATAAGCCACCGTGGTTCTAATACAGGTTCTACGGTCAATGGGAATTTGATTCCAATTCGTTTTAATGATGCAACGGAAGCATCTGCACAGACGGTCGTTCGTTTTAGATTGCCCAATACCGAAGACGAAATGTTGACCTTGCACTCTGAGTATGTGAATAAAGAGTACTTAGCACTAAAAGGATTGCAACCTTACACGATTGAGTGCTTAAAGAACTCCGCCCAATTGATGGATTCGGAGCAGCACTACTCGGGTGGACGTGCTCAACTGTCGCAGTTTTTCCAAGATCAGTTATCCGATGGATTGTACCTTTTGGATGTGGAAGAGAAAGTGTTCAGAGATTCTTTGACGAATGAGGTAAAGCGTATCTACCAAAGTACAATTCGAATAAGTAAGGAAGGCACGGCGGTGAGAAAGCAGTCCGATTTGAAGAAGTTTGGTATCAGTATCGCCAGTGCGACAATCGAAAATGTAGATTATGAAGCGCAAGTAGATGAGAAGTTGAAGAAGAAGATTGAGGCGAGTACGAGGGAGTCCGTTTCTAAGCAAAACTTGGTGACTGCTCAGCAGGAAGCAATGACCGCGGAAGCGGAAGGTCGTAAGAAACTGGTAGAAATTGAGTATCAAGAGAAGCAGAAGCAAACACAGGCAGTCGTACAAGCAGAAACACAGGTGAAACTGGCAGAAAAAGATCAAGAAAAGCAGCGTATTGCACTAGAGGCAGCGAGATTAGAAGCACAGAAGATCAAAGCTTTGGCAGATGCAGAGGCTTATTCTAAGCAGAAAATCATGGCAGCAGATGGTGCATTGGAGAAGAAGCTAGAGGCGTATAACGATGTTCAAAATATGTGGGCGAATGCGTTTATGAATTATAAAGGTGATTTAGTGCCTAAATTTCAAACCACTCCTAATGGAAAAGGTGGAAATGCAGGTTTAGATTTCATGCAAATCATGGGTGCGAAAGCCGCAATGGATTTGAATTTGGATATGACGGTGAAGAATAAGAATTAGAATTGAAACGCTGAATAGGCAGATTAATTCGATGAGGGAAAAGTAAGTATTCCACTAAGGGAATAGGTAAAATATAACCTACCCATTCTGTGGCTTTATTTTGCCCTTCTTCTGCGTTGCGAAAACACTCATTATGCTACGGCATAACTCCGTTTTTCACGCCTTGAATAAGAACAAACTAAAATCACATTTTTGGGTATCCTATTTATTACCTACTCCCTAACCGAAGCATCCTGTCAACCCATTCAAATTACAGAAGCAGGTCTCAAGTTCTATATTTGAGCCTGCTTTTATGCTAATTAGAGTGCGGTTAGGCATTCCCTGTCTCAGTAGTCTGCTGTCCAAAATCTCGATACTTCCCTAGAAACAACAAGGGAATCGAACCCGCCAAAAATGCAAAGACCGCATAGCCCATAATCGTATCGTAGCTTCCCGTTGCTGTAAAAGAACGCCCAAAAATATAGGGGCCAAAACCTGCACCCATCGCAAAGAAACCGTAGAGCGTTCCATAAATAGCAGCATAATTTTTCATACCAAAATAGCGCGAAACCAAGTACGCCATCAAATCATATTCCACACCTGCGGCAAATCCTAAAATGGAAACAGCCAACACCGCAGTTCCATAGCTCAATTCTGCCTGCTGGAAAAGAATACAGGAAATAGCCGGAACACTAAGCAATATAAAAGCAACTGCAGGCGCCCAAATTCGGTCGAGCAAATAGCCGCCAATCAAGCGTCCAATTAGTACAGAATAACCAATAAAACTAGCAATAATCACCGCATCTCCAGCATCGAAACCTTTTGTGCCCAGTAGTTTTTCTAGATTTGGAATTGGACCACCCACAGCGAAAGAAATTGGAATAAAAGCATAAGCCAACAACCAAAATCTCCAATCTCGAACGGCTTCTTTCAGCGATAATCCAGTATTGCCACCTGCGCTGTGGGTAGGAATTTCTTCTCTCAAACGCTTAACCTTATCAGCTACTTTTGGGTCGTCGGTGTCTCTGAAAAAGAAAAAGGCAACGGGTAGAGCAATCAACAACGGCAGTGCACCAACGGCTAGATAAGCCGCTTTCCAACCATAGTTTTCGATGACAGAGGCGGCGTAGAGCTTTGCCATTGCGCCGAAAATACCAGTTCCTAGCAGCGATAAACCGAGTGCTAGGCCTCGATTTTCGTTGAACCAATTGTTCACCGCTCGCGTCCAAGTCATTGGTAAGGTTCCTGCACCAACTACTGCCAGTAATGCCCACAAAGCCAAGTATAAACCTTTTGACCCTGTATTCAGACTGAATGCCATGAAGGTCAAGCCAAACAGTAGGACAGAAAAAAGCGCCGTTTTTCTAGCCCCAATTCGATCAGCGATGAAGCCAATTAGTGGACTCATGATTAGTGCACCAATGGTAAAAATGGGTAGCGCACCCATCACGGTATCCATGCCCCAACCGAACTTCTCCGTGAGTGGAACAGCAAAAACACCAATGGTATAAAATGGAAGTGGCGACATTCCTAAGCCAATGCCTAAAGTAGAAGCAAATACGACCTTCCAGCCATATTTGAATTCTTTTAAGTTTTTAGATTTTCCCAAGATTTTTCGTTTTGTTAGGAAAATAGTTGATTACGGCATCAATTTTCCTCTAATATTCAGAATATTTCACAAGTATAACTAATAGTTAATATAGTTAATCATTTTTGTCCAATAAGTTGGACTGTTTCTAAAGTCCGTATAGCTTATTCAAAATTGGGCATGAATTTAAAATGATGAATTTCGTTTCCAAAATTCGCAGAAAATCTTTTTTCAAAGGTGAAAAGATTTTCTGCTAGAGGGTTTTCAGGGCGAGAAGCATCAAAAATTGTCAATTTTTGATGCTTCTCGTACTCAAGAACCTCTTGGAGCGTCCGAAAAATCATCCTTACGTAAAGTCTGTATAGAAAAGATTTTTTGGATGCGACTCCACGAATCTTAAAAATGTATCCACTTTTGAGATAGTTTGATATTAATAATTCCTCTAATCAATATTCAAAAAGCACTCTGCCACCAATTCTGGATGCGTTAACATCCCAGAACGTGAAATGGGCAATTCTATCCAATTCCAGTCAGGATTACTTTTGGCTGGTCCAGGCATCCAATCGGAAGAAGGACGATGCTTTTGTCCTGCACAACGGATGTAGGTTTTGGGTAAATCATCGTAGCCACCATTTTTCAAAACAAGTGGCGTGATCCATTGCCCAAGTGGATGGTAGGTGAGTAATCGTTTTAGCTTTGCTCGAATTTCAGGATAGCCTTCATTGATGAGCATATCTAAGGTGTAGTCTTGGAAAAAATCCATTTTGTAGCCATCTATGTAATTGGCTCTGCGCTTTTCGTAGGATTCATAAAGTGGAGAACTTTCGTTTGGCCACGCTTTCATTGTTCCTGCTCTTGGCACGAGTGCATCATAGAAAACGATGTGCTTGATTTTATCTTTCAATTCATCTGCCACACCCGTGATGGTAATGCCCGAAAAGGAATAGCCCACCAAAATGACGTCCTCCAATTCTTCCCATTTGATGACGTTTGCAATGTCGTTGATGTGTGTATATAGATCAACATCAGGCGTCAGTAAATGTGAACGTTCGCCGACTCCTGTGGGCGTTGGGGTATAAACTCGATGTCCTTTGGCTTGTAAAATGCCTTTTACGTCTTGCCAAACCCAACCACCGTGCCAAGTGCCAGGCACTAGCACATAAGTTTTAGGTTTTTCAGTGACTGCTTGATTACTATTACTCATAAAACTGAATGGAAGACTGGCGGCGAAAGAGGTTTGAAAAAATGTTCTTCTTTTCACTCCATAAGGTTTGAAGGGGAAAAGGGTTGAAGGACAAAGGAAAAACTACCTCCCTCTGCACTTCAATCCTTCAACCCCTAAATAATCTAAAACCGATATTCTATCGAACCAAAAATCCGTCGAGGCAAATACGGAATCCCTCGAACGTGTCGGAAATCGCCGCTGTAATTATTGGCATCTGCTAAGCGATAAGCATCATCGGTTTGCGCGCTGATGACACTTGCTGCGTGAGTGACATTCGTCAAGTTCTGAACTCCGACTTTCACGCGTAAACCTTTCACAATGTTCACATAAGCATTCGCATCCATTAGACTTCTTGCTGGATAATCAAAAGTATTGTAAATATCAACAGGACGCCCAGAAACGAAGTTATTGTTGATGTTGATACCAAATCTGTCGCTGTCATAACCCACAGAGAAATTCCAGATAAGTGGCGGTACATTCGCAATTCTATTGCCCGTAAGGTCTCTAGTCGAGCCATTCACAACTCTTTGAAAATCAGTGTAGGCTGTATTTTGATAAGTCAAACTTGTTCGGATGTAAAGCCCGCTAACACTTTGTGGCGTATAAATAAAATTCACTTCCGCACCTGTGATTCTATTGTCTCCAACGGGAACTTGAGTGGCAATTGCCCCAACGAAGGCAGGCACTACTCGATTGGCAATAATGGTATTGAACACACCAAAATCTAAGCTCCAATCCTCAGTACTTTTGCGGAAACCAGCTTCGATACTTGTAATGTCTTCATTATTTTCTACGCGTGGCTTATCTAAAATAGTCGTGTCTGCCAAGAAGCGAACGGGTGTATAAGTACCATAGTCAGGTGCTCTAAAACTGGAGGTGAAATTACCATAAATGGCAGTCAATGGATCGAATAAATAGTTGAATCCAGCAGAATAATTCCAGCCAGAATGATCTTGCTGATTGTTCAGGTTCTCTTGCCCAGCTTGATAATTATCGGTCAAATCTAGCTCAATGGCATCGTAGCGTACTCCTAGATTCAACGTAAATTTATCATTGATTTTGATTTCGTCTCCTGCAAAAATAGAAGCAGTATTCTCCGTATAATCGCCATCTCGGAAATTCAAATTAAACGGAAATCCGAAAGGTTCTCTGTTAATTTCTACCTTATCTGCATCAGCAGTATTGGCACTGTAAAAACTACCTACGGAGTTCACCAAAGCATTGAAGCGACTGATGTAACCACCAAATACAATATTGTGCTCTGCATTTTCCCCAACGATGGATTTATTGATGCGCAATTCATCAATCAGCTCTCGGCTATCCGAGCCGCCATTGGTTGTTCCTCCCCCAAAAATAATTCTCGTTTGCGTATCGCCAAAATTAGTATTGATGCCAAAATCAAAACCAATACCAACAATCATGTCTTGGAATTTCAACTTATTGCTTAACGACCAACCATTTCCTAAATCTAGATTTAATTCAGAACCTACATTGAATCCTTGAGAGAAATTGCCACGACGGTAATCATCATCATAAGTGTTGTCGCCCGTTTCGCCAGTGACTGGATTTGGGGCTGGCCAACTTGCTCCTTCAAATGGATTCCCTGCTTGCAAAATGGCATCTGTAGTTTCCCAATTGCCCGCAGGTTGCTCTAATTCATTGCCGACATAAGGAATCGAAAGATTGTTATACACATTCAAATTAATATAGCCAGCAGAGATACGTAAAGAGCCTTTATCAAATAAATAATCCAAATTTCCACGAATCTGTCCACCGCGATCAGGGAAGACATTATTTCTAAAACCATCATCAGTCAACCAAAATCCACCAACATTGTAACGCCATGATTTTGAGGTGTTTAACGCACCATTAATATTAGCATCCAATTGATACCAATTGTTATTGCCCACCATCATTTTGACAGTGCCAGACGTTTGCTCACCACCCGTTCTACTAATCACATTGATCGCACCTGCAGCAGCACCTCGACCATAAAGCGTGGCTGCACTACCACGTACAATTTCCACTCTTTCCACATTCAGATCATTCCGAAAACCTCCATCAGGCACCATTTCAGGACTCGCAAAGGTGCGCAGCCCATCCATCATCAAAGAGGTATAAATAAAGCCATTACTAGTCGCATCTGGAAAACCTCTGGTGAAGACAAAATTCCGAACGCGTCCTGCTTGCGTTTGCACAAAAAGTCCAGGTGTGAAGCGCACCAAATCTGCTAAACTCACTGGATTCATACGCTCAATTTCCTTGGCAGTAATCGCTTCCACTGCCGTCACTGCTTCTATTTTGCGAATGGGTTTACTGGTTGCCGTGACGAACACTTCTTCCAATGCTTGGATTTCCTCTTCTAGCGTAATATCAAATTTCGTTTGTCCAGCAATATTGATTTCTTTTTGTTGCATTCCCGTGAAGCTGAAAACAACGGTAGCGTCATCCGAGGAAACTTGAAGGCTATAATTGCCATCCGTACCTGAAGAAGTGCCGCTGGTTTCTTTTCCTTTTTCGTAGATGGAAACGCCAGGTAATCCTTGACCTGATTCGTCCACAACTTTACCCGAAATAGTAGTTTGGGCATAGCTGATTGTTCCACAAAGAAATAGGAATAAAAAGAGTAGATAATGTGATTTTCGTTTCATAGCTGAGTGTTTTAATTAGTTGAAATAAGAGAAATTTTCTTTACTAGGGTGCACAAATTGAAAATATGAGTTTTCGTTTCTAGAAATCGCAAAAAGTCTTTTTTCAAAGGTGAAAAGACTTTTTACTCAAGGGAGTTTAAGGGAGAAAAGCATGAAAAATTATCAATTTTTCATGCTTTTCTCCCTCAAACTCCCATTGGAGCAGGCAAAAAATCCTCCTTACGTAAAGTCCGTATGGAAAAGATTTTTTGTCTGCGATTAAACGGATTTTAAAAATGTGTATCCTTTTAAGAATTTTTCAACGCCTCTATAATTTAGTTAATAGAGCTAACCATTTTTTCTACCTTTTGATTAGAAAAAGAGCAAATTTATTTTTGAGGTAAAGGATTTGGATAGAATTTTAGTTGATGTTAGAGAGGCATTTTGAAACGTTTAGAAAAGAATATCACGTGGAGAACGCAGAGTTTTTGTTATCAATGAATTATTGATTATTAAAATTCAATTGGCACAGATTATTGAGTACTATCGAAAATGTAGATATTTCTAATTTTGAAGTTTCCGTAACCTAAACGATCATATTCCGCGTCTAATCGAAAAAATGCTTCATTTTACAGTGTTCCCATTTACTTTTACTTTAAACTAAAATAGTAACTGTTTACCACATAGTTCATATAGCATTTTCATAGAGTTCACATAGTTTCTAAACCTGCTCAAGTTGTAGGAGAATGATCTATGTGAAACTAACTATTGTGACTACTGTGGCAAATAGTTACACAAAATACAAAACAATGAAATCACTTGCCTTTCTATTACTTGCGCTCCTTTGTATATTGAATACTGATTTGCAAGCGCAACAGGATTTAGCAAATAAATATGATAAAATCTTAGCAGAAGAATTCCTGATCGAAGGACCTGGTGCAACTGCTTTAATTGCCAAAAATGGAAAAATCATCTACAAAAATGCAGTTGGGCACGCTAATGTAGAATTGGATGTTCCAATGCAAGTTAATAATGTCTTTCGCATTGGTTCGATCACGAAGCAATTCACAGCAGTTGCTATTTTGATGCTAGAGGAACAAGGAAAATTGTCGTTGCAAGATGAAATCACCAAGTTCATCGAAGATTATCCAACTCAAGGAAAGACGATTACCATAGAACATCTATTGACCCATACTTCGGGCATTAAAAGTTATACTAATGTACCTGAATTTATGGGGAGAACTCGGGAGGATTTAGAACCGATGCAAGTCATTGATTTTTTCAAAGATATAGAAATGGAATTCGAGCCAGGCGATCAGTGGAATTATAATAATTCGGGTTATTTCATTCTAGGTGCAGTGATTGAAAAGGTGGCAGGTAAGTCTTATGCAGCATTTATCGAAGAAGAAATATTCGATAAGTTAGGCATGGAAAATTCCTATTACGACAGCTATCCAAAAATCATTCCTCATCGCGCCGCTGGCTATCAAATGGATGACAAAGGTCTGAAAAACGCGGATTATTTAAGCACTACTTTACCTTATGCTGCAGGTTCACTTTTGTCCAATGTAGAAGATTTATATAAATGGAATCAAGCCGTTAAAAACCATAAATTGATCAGCGAAGCGAGTTTAAAGAAGGCTTGGACACCTTATGAACTCAATAATGGAGAAGCCACACATTATGGTTATGGGTGGGGAACTGGGAAACTACAAGGAACACGCGCAATAGAACATGGTGGAGGTATTTTTGGCTACTTGACGCAAGCCGCCTATCTTCCAGAAGAAGATCTTTTTGTTGCTGTTTTTTCTAATTGCAATTGCCAAGGTGCGGAAAGAGCGGCGCAGATGTTAGCAGCAGAGGCAATGGGAAAACCGCTCTATTTTGAACCGATTGAAGTGGAAGTTGCTACTTTGAAGCAATACGAAGGGGTTTACAAATCATCCGAAGAGGAATCTCGCGTCATTTTGGTAAAAGAAGGCACGCTAATTTCTAAAAGAGGGAACGACCGAATTTATAATTTGATTCCAATAGGCGAAGATGAATTTCAATTTGAAGATAGCTTTACACGTTTGAAGTTTGAAAAAAATGGAGCAGGAGAAATTGTAAAAGCGACTAGCATTACCGCAGGTGGAAAGGAAGAAGTTGCGATGAAAACCGAGGAAAAACCTGTGCTAGAAGAGCGAAAATCCATAAAATTGAGTGATGAGGTACTGAATCAATACGTCGGAACTTATGAATTGATGAAAGGCTTCAATGTGAAAATTACCAATGAAAATAATCAACTCATGGCACATCCCACAGGGCAAAACAAAGAAGCACTAAATGCCTCTTCTGAAACTAAATTCCATCCAACAACGGTCGAAGCAGAAGTAGAGTTTTTTAAAGAAGATGGTAAAGTGACGCACCTAGTATTGAAGCAGGGAGGAAGAGAAATGAAAGGGAAGAAGATAGAGTAGAATCCATTGAGTGTGTTCAGGAAAATGTGGTACGCAGAGGGCGCAGAGCACGCAGAGTTTTAGTTATCATAGAAAAAAAGGAGACGGTCGGAGAAACCGACCGCCTCCTAAAAAACTTTACGTCTTTGCGCCTTTGCGTGCTATAATGAACGTCATACCCGAAAAACTTTACCCCTTCGTGTGCTATAATCGCCGCCGCACCTCATTTTTCGACTCTGCCTTCCGACCATTCACTCTCTGCTGATTAGAAAAATTATAAGTCATCCAAAAAGTAATTCTTTGCGTACGTGGTTTGGAAGAAGCGGTAGTTCTGAAATTCTGAAAAGGACGTCCGTTGGCATAAACGAGGGTATTGAAAATATCATTGACGTAGATTCGGCAGTGGAGTTTTTTATCGAAAAAGAACTTTTGCAACATAAAATCTACGGCATAAAACTCTTCAGCGATGAAAAAGGCATCAGCAGTAGGGGAGTTGTAATAGCCCGAAAGATCAATGCTTGTCGTGGAATTGATTTTGAAGTTGTTGAAAAGGCGCAAGCGTGCGGAGTTTTGCTCGAAGCTATCTTCTCCTGCTTCGTTGATGTATTTTCGACGATATAAATGCGCCGAAGCACGAATGTACCACCACTTGGTCAAATTGCCGAAGCGATTGTATTCGATGCCATATTGCTCTTGCTTACCTTCATTGAATTTCTTGTAAAATGCAACTTGATCTTCTAGGAAATAGATACCATTGATGGCATCGGTGGTAAGGTTGTAGTAAGTCGCAATCGTTTGCTTTTTTTGATTGTAACTCAACTCAAAACGATGCACATATTCAGGTTGTAAATCTGGATTGCCGAGTTCAAAACGAAAATCGTTGACCTTACGGATGTTATTATTCAGTAAAGTGAAAGAAGGACGACTGATGCGCTGTGCATAACTTAGCGCAAGGCTAGTTTTGTTCTTAAAGTTTCTGGAAATGTAGGCATTGGGTACCCAAGTCCAGTAGTTTTGCTCGACTACATCTTCCTCTATCAGATCCAAACGCTCCAAGGTCGTATTTTCTACTCGAATGCCTGCTTTGGCGAAATAATGCTCTCCAATGGGCTGACTAACCGCAGCATAAGCAGCAGCAATCTGTTCATTATAATTGAAGGCTGTGGTGCGATCATTGGCAATCCATTCGGAGGTTTCAAAGTATTCCGAAAGCAAGCTATTATTGCGTTTAGTGAGGGTGTATTTCCCGCCAGTTTCTAGCTTTGTTTTGCTCAAAAAGTACTTTTCTAAATCCAATTGCATGGAGTAAACTTCGGTTTGAGCATTGGAGCGATTGCGCTCGGTGATGGGTGGAAAGACACCAAAATCGTAGCTGGATTCGGATAAATTATCACGTTCATTTTGCTGCAAGGCGTAGTCGGCAAAGAATTGTAATTTACTATTTAAAGTGTCTATCGTCCATTTGTAATTGAAGGTTGCATTGTACGAATCCGTAAAAATATCGTCTCTGAAAAGCGTCAATCCTTCATCCAAAACTCCGTTAGATTCGGTGAAACGAACATAGTTCTCTTCATCAAAAATACGCTGACGATTCAGACCAAATACCTCTACTCCAAGTACATGATTATCAGCAGGCTCAACTACTGCACCTAGTCGAAAACGAGATAGCTTCATCGTGTCCTGTCGGTCTTGAAAAGTAGAAAGCAGAAGTTGATCTTGGAAATAGTCAATACTTGTATTGGAAAGGACTTCGCTATTGTGGAAGGTATAATTATAGTTGCCATATACATTCCATTTTTCCGCACCGTAATCGAAATTGAGACTAGAATAGGCAGAGTAATAAGAGCTTCCTCGATAGGTCAAATAATTTCTAAAATTGCCTCGAAGCCCCAAGCGTTTTTTCTTCAAAATGATATTGATGACACCGCCCGAACTTTCTGCATCTACATTCGCACCAAGATTGGTTTGAATTTGGATGCTTTGGATATCTTCTGAATTCAGATTGCTCAAATAATTGGAAATATCTTCGCTCGACCAATTCAAGATTCGTCCATTGATCATGATCTTCGCCGCTTCGTTGCGCATCAAAATACTCCCATCGGGCGAGACCCAAATATTGGGGGAACGTTGCAAGACTTCCATGCCATCATAACCTGCATTCAAAGGACTGCTCGCCACATTAAACACCAATTTATCTTCCACTCTTTCAATGATAGGGCGGTTTCCAGTGACCGTCACGCCTTCTAATAAATTAGTGCTGGACGCTAGTGTAATTTTTCCTAAATCAAGCGATTCTTGAATATTCAATTCCTGCTGCCAATCTTCAAACCCCAAGAATCGAATTTGGAGTTGATAGTTGCCTGTTTGTGGAACAGCCAATTTAAATCTACCTTCTTGATCGGTAATTGTACCTGCGGAAAGGTTCGGATTGGCAGTATTTTGTAACCAAACACTGGCGTATTCGATAGTGATGCTGTCGTTGGAGAAAACTTGTCCTTGAAGTTGAATTTGGGCAAGACTTGAGGCAGTAAAAAAGGAGAAGAGAATAAAAAGTAAGCAACGATTCATAGTGATCAGTCGAGTTTTTACCACTTAGTCGTTGCTAATTATTGTTTGTAGGACAGTATAGAGAATGACCAATGATTTAAATTTGCCTGTCATTATAAGGGATGTATAAAAATCTGCGCTTTTATAGAAAATTGGAGACGATATAAACCCTGATCTTTGCTCTTTTCAACTCATGGCGGCATCGAACCGCCACGAGTTGATCGAGTTTTACAATGGATAAAAAATGGCTGGTGGCCGCGTTTGTCTCGTTGGTGTAGCCGGTTGGAGGGAGGGGGGGGAGATGCGCGAGTGGGTAGAAGGCTGGATGGAGAGGAGTGTGGTGGGGGGGTGTGG
>JBCDFY010000085.1:0-27084 GCA_039176995.1 Bacteroidota bacterium | reverse complement strand
TTTCATTAAAGAAATGGTTTCATTTTTTCTCAGATCAGTGGTAATATTACCAGGAAAACTGCTACCTGGAAAATAAGATTCATTTCTTGCTTCTAGTATGTATTGATCAATTTCTTTTTCCAAAGGCGTTTCATTGTACTGAGATAGCGTGAGTAATATTGCTAATTTTTGATCATCACTTAATTCCGAATTTTTTAATGCATCTAAAGCATATTTACCATTGAACATTCTTACATCTTCTTTTAGAGTGGTTTGTGAAATTTCTCCTCCAATGGTTGCTCTAGACCACGACAAACCTGCATCCTTTACAACGGGGTTTCCTTTGCTTTCAAAATTGATGGCAGCAACATGATTGTTTCCCCAAACCCATGCTAAATCGGATGCCAACAATCCTCCACCGTTTTCCAGGAATGATTTGACGGCAATTGCTTGTTCTCTATCTAAAAAAATAGTTTTTACTATTGCGACATCATAGTTATCAATCGTATTCGCAATATTGCTTACGGATTCTTCGTGTACTTCAAAATTAGCATCCGTTCTAAGGTGATTTGCTGTTGCACTAGCTTCGTATACGCCTACTTTTATAGGTGCATTTTTAAATTTTGCAGACCATCGAGCTGCATTATTCATTAATTGTTTAGTATCTCCTCTGCCCAAGGCATTCGCATCAAAATAAGCCATATGACCAAAGGACACAACACGTCCTTTACCAGCCATAGCTGCGGCAATGACCACGCCATTGCTATTTCCTTCAGTAGCCACTACAATTGGTGTGGCATTATCACTAAAAGTAATGATTTGACTTAATAGACCAGGAGTACTAACAGTGGTCACTTCTCTAGTTATGAAATCTCTTGCTCTTACAATATCTGAATAAACATAGGTTTTAAAATCGAAATCCCAGTCTGCTCGATCTCCAGCTCTACCTTCTTTGTATTTATCTCTTCCTCCAACAGCCCAACTAACACTTCCCAACTTGAAAGTATATTTTTTTCCTGCCTCAACAACGATTGGTTCGTTGAGCAGAAAATTTACCCACGTCAATCCTTGAGGTGGGCGAGGGAATGATTGTTCATGAATGAGTTTGTCTCCTGCATCTCCCTCTCCTTCAAAAACTTTTAGGCTAATGCTATTTCCTGCCCCTGCTACTATTTTCGCGTTTATTTTTGTTAAATATCCCGATTTTTTGGAGGTGAACGATTGCCATAAATCCCCAGCCCCATAGATGATTTCTGAACCAGCATGATATGCATCTAATGTACTTGGAGCAATGTAGGTTTTGAAAACAAAGTCCCAATCTGGATTGCTGCCAGAAAGACCGCCTTCGTAGCGATTGCCTCCAGCTACTGACCAAGCGATTTGTCCTATTTGGATAGTATATTTTTCATTAATTTCTGTAAATATTGGATTGGTTAGCTGAAAGGAGTACCAACTATAACACCCTTCTTCCAAATTTGCATAGACCTGCTGGTGGAGTAAATTACCATTATCAGTTCCCTCACCTTTATAAATTTTAAGCGTAATATTTTGAGATGGAGCAATTCTCGCATCAATTTGAGTAAGAAATCCTGCTTTTCTAGCTGTAAAAGATTGCCAAAAAGTACCTGGTCCATAATCGGTTCCTCGAATAGTTTGTTGCTGATCTATAGTTTGATAGGAATTCCCCATGTCATCCGAACATACATGGCATGCTTTATTTGCGCCTTTTAGTGGATCCCCTCCAAAGGCTTCATTTGAACAATCTAATCTACCTACGACAGCTTGATAGATGTATTGCCCATTTGCACCATATCTGACCGTCCGCTCTTTTTCAAAATAGAAACATTGATTTTCAAGTGCTAAATAATCCCAACTGCTACAGTCGGTTTGGCTGCAAAGAGCATAACCTATAGTGATAAAAGTTCCTAAAAGGAAGGGTCTCATAGAAATAATGTTTTTCATTGTAATTTCTGAATTAAAAAATTGAAGGATGATTGGCAAAGACAAGAGCTAAATCTAGATTGTCCAAAGCTGTAATTCGAATGCTATATGCTCGTTATGTTTTTTGATTAGTGTATGACATGGGGTTGTGTAAAAAGTCGAAGCCAGTATTAATTATTATTTTTTCATATTTATAAAATGCTGATTTTAAAATTTAATCATATTAAATTAATTTTTAATAACATGCTAAAACTGACTTTTTACACAACCCTACGATCTAGAGGAAGAATTGCCTCGTACGGCTATGATATTGATCGTTCCTTCTAGTTTTGTATTGCCTTTCACTCGTAGAACTGATCCTAATTCCAGTGTATCTGTTTGGCAATTGATGCACGCTTTATCGGGTTTGATCGTCGTGTTTTGTGCGAGTAAATAAGTGATGCCGATGCACAGGAGTAAGAGTAGATAGATACGTGTTTGCATGGTTAGCGTGTATTTGTTTTGAGTTATTTTCATTTGGTGCTTTAGGCATACGACAAAGATGTGGGCAAGTAGTAGAAAAAGA
Organism: Bacteroidota bacterium; assembly: GCA_039176995.1. Taxonomy (GTDB): domain Bacteria; phylum Bacteroidota; class Bacteroidia; order Chitinophagales; family Saprospiraceae; genus JAAUTG01. The sequence goes on along the minus strand of JBCDFY010000085.1, from coordinate 24,599 downwards.
CTAGCACATATCTTGCAAACGATAGCACCAGCCCTTGCAAAAGAGTAGCACATATATTACACAGCATGATTTTGCTTGACTTATATATCTGATAATGAGTAGTTTGACTTATTTTCGGTAAGCATTTGGTGACAAATCAAATTCCTTCCGAAAAGCCCGCGTAAAATAGTTGGGATCGTTAAATCCCACTTCATAAGCGACTTCAGACACATTCCAATCTGCATTTTTGAGTAGATTTTTTGCCTGTTGTAGACGATAGGAGCGAATGTATTGAGAGGGTGTTTTATTGGTGAGTGCTTTCAGTTTCCGATAGAATTGGGTGTGGCTCATTTGTAAGCTTTGAGCATAGTTTTCTACTCCAAAACCTGCGTTCTGATAATTGTTTTTGAGTACCTCTTGCAATTTTTGGAGGAAGCGATCCTCTAGAGAAAGTGCTGCTGAGGAGTCGGACACTTCCAAAGTGTCCGACTCCTTGATTTTAGCATACTTCACTTGCAACTGCTGCCGAATCTCAATCAAATTTTTCAACCGAATGAATAATTCTTCCTTATCGAATGGCTTCATCAAATAAGCATCTGCTCCGTATTTCAGACCTTCTACTTTGTCTTCTTGTGTTGCTTTTGCCGTCAATAAAATAATAGGAATATGACTCGTTCGTTCATCTTGCTTCAAGGTTTCGACCACTTCAAAACCGTTCTTTTTGGGCATCATCACATCGCTGATAATGATGTCAGGGACAAGTTCTATGGCTCTTTGAATACCTTCTTCTCCATTCCTGGCAATACTAAGTTCATAAGTATTTTGAAGAATAGATTGAATATAAAGGACGACATCCGCATTATCTTCGATAAGCAATAACTTTGGAGCATCTTCCAAAAAGGATTCTTGACGGTTCTGATTGCCTTTTACTATATTTTGATCTATAACTATCTCTTTAAAATTATTCAATTGTTTAGATGCGGTTCGTCGAATTGGAAATTGAAGGTTAAAAGTCGTTCCTTCTGTCCAATCACTTTCTACCTCGATTTTGCCCTCCATCAATTCCACCAACTCTTTCACCAAAGATAAGCCAATACCCGTTCCTTCACCTTGCCTACTGGAAGTATTATCCACCTGATAGAAACGATCAAAAATATGCGGTAATTCGCTTGCTGCTATCCCGATGCCATTGTCCTTTATTTTGATTTGAAGGATTTGTTCTTTTTGGGCTAAATGCAAAACAATCTTGCCGCTTTCTTTGGTGAATTTGATCGCATTGGAGAACAAATTGCTAATGATTTGACGATATTTTTCCTCATCCATATCCATCCACAGCTCTTTGATTTCGCTGTAAATCATCAAGCGGATATACTTTTTGTCGGCTAAGGATTGGAAGGACTCGCCGATGTATTGGGTGTAGGAAACGATTTCAATTTGTTGATAATCAGCTTTTAAACTGCCCGCATCTAGTTTGGAAAGATCAAGGATTTGATTGATGAGTTGGAGGAGTTTTTTGCTATTTCGATCTATGAGCTCTTTGGCTTTAGGATTGTGTTTTTCTTGATTCATACCCAAAATGACCGTTAGCGGCGTTCGAAATTCGTGGGTGATGTTGGTGTAGAAGCGAGATTTTAGGGTATTGACTTCTTGCAATTGTTGGGCTTCCTGTCTTTCCAATTGGCGTTTTAAGTTGAAGCGATAGAAATAATAAATACCACCTATTGTAAGCAAGGCATAAAATAAATATGCCCAAGTAGTTTGCCAGAAAGGAGGATGAATAATGATCTTCAAAGGTTGTTCTAGTTCTGTCCAAATTTGATCACTATTCCTTCCTTTGAGGTAGAAATAGTAAGTACCTGCCGCTAATTGGTTCAAGCTCACTTGATTGTTTTCTTTTAGATCAATCCAATCTGGTGTTCCCTTTTGCATCAAGGCATACTGATATTGGTGTTTGACACGATTTCGGAAGTCTAAAATAGAAAATTTTAGGCTGAGTGTTTTTTGTTGATGATTCAAAGAAATCTCGTGATCTTTCCATTCAATAGCTTGTAATTCTTGGTGAGCTTTTTGTTTGCTATCATATACCTTGATAGCCGTCAAAGCGATGTCTGAAGCATAAGTCGGACGATTTTTTATACTATCTACATAAGCGGTAATGAAGCCTTCATTGCCTGCCCAAGCTAATAAGCCCGTTTTTTTGTCAATAAAACCATTACTACGCCAAGCCAAGATACCGTCATTTTGATTATAGTGCGTGAATTGTTCGCTTTCCGTATCTAAGTAAGAAATGCCAGAAGAAGTATTTAACCACAAATCTCCATCGGCATCGCTATAGATTCTAAACAAATCTTCATCTATCAGCCCATTTTCACGATTAAATACCGTGATCTCTTCTGTATTTGGATCGTATTTATTGAGCCCTCCATTGTTCGTCGCAATCCAAATATTACGGTTTTTGTCCTCTTCCGTAGTGAAAACATAAGTATCAGAAATACTATTTTCGCCTTGTACGAAATCAAACTGTCTGATGCTTTCATCTTTACCATCAATGACAGATAATCCACCTACATCGCCTGATAACCAAACATTATCCTTACTGTCCACCATGACAAAAAGAAGATTAGCCGTAGGGATCGTGTTTTTCCCATTATTTGGTAGCCATTGATCGAATTTAGTAATCGTACCATCCGAATTTATCCAGTCTTCATATTTGATTCTGTAAAGTCCTTTTCCCCAAGTAGCTTGCCAATAGTTCTTTTTACTATCAAAAGCATGTTCCATTCTAACTGGCACAACTCCTTTTCCATCCTTTTCCATTCTCAAAGCATAAATCTTCTGTTTTTCACTATGAATCAAACCTAAACCATCTTCAAGGCGAATGGATGATGAAAGCTGTCCGTAAGGATGAAAATCAATATTACCAATCGGTACTATATCAAAAGTATGGACATTAAATTTACTGTATTCGTTGGTATAGACGTTTTGTAGGAAGTAGCCTTCTCCAGTAGAAATTTTCAAAGTAGAGTCATTGATCGACTCTACACCATTTATGAAAAGTGGCTGATCCGTCTTTTTTGACTTCACTTGACCATATTCAAATAAGCTCCTCCTTGGATCATAATAATTGTTTTGTAGCCATAGCAAACCGTATCGATCTATGAAAAAAGCATCTGATGTACTGCCATCTACTTTGTCAAAATCTATGAAAATTTGATGCTGTTGTAAAGTTTTTCGATTGGGAGAAAGCGACCATAATTGCCCTTGGCAATAGAGCCAGAGTCGACCATCAATACCTTCTTGTATCACATCAATTTTAGGGTTTTGTGTTCCTTCTTTTGTAAGAATATTATAGGTTTCGTTTTGATTTTTTTTAGGGTCATAAACTCTTATTCCTTTACTAGGCGTTGCCATCCAAAATTTGCCGTCTCTACTTTTATGCAAAGCAGATAAATTATAGTAGAGCGTATCTCCTTTTTCATCCAATAATGGAAGAAAATGAAATCGTTGAGTCTTCTTATCGTAATATTCAAAACCAGCAGTGGTACATAGATAAACCCGATCCTGATCCACTAAAATATTTCCCGAGACTTTACCTTGCAATTTCCCAAATTTTCCTCTTTGAACCAGAAAACGTTGGCTTTTTTTAGTCAAGGGATCAAAGTAATTTAAATCGTCTATGTCACTAAATCCCATCCAAACTTTACCCTCTTCATCTACTGCAGCATGGATTAGGATATTAGAGCTAATACTTTTTTCATCTTTAGGATCATGAAGGTAGTGTTCAAAAACACCCGTTTCTGAGTCATAAGCATTTAAGCCTCGCCCACGAGTACCGATCCAAAGTATTCCACTTTGATCTTCTACAACAAATCTAATTAATGAAGAACTCAGTGAATTCGTGTCAATAGGATGTGCTTTAAACAACTTAATCTCTGTCCCATCATAGCGACAAAGCCCGCCACTCGATCCAAACCAAAGAAATCCTCTGCTATCTTCAAAGATATTGGAAACTGCTCTAGGGATTTTTTGATCTAGCTTGGTAAAGTATAGATCAGTAGCAAATTCTTGTGCAAACAAAAAGGTAGGAAGTAATAAGCAGAGTAACAGTTTTGTTTGTTTCATCTGTACGTTTGGCGAAAGTGTTCTTCCACCAAAGTTAGCAATAATCCTCAAATTTTCCGCTGATTCCGATACGCATTCGGCGACTGCCCAAATGCTTTGTTGAAGACTCTTGTGAAGTAGGCTGGGTCATTGAATCCGACTTGATAAGCCACTTCAGAAATGTTGAATTCGGGATTCAGTAAAAGTTCTTTTGCTTGGTGTAAGCGAAATTGGCGGATAAATTGAGAAGGCGTTTGATTGCTAATGGCTTTCAGTTTACGGTAAAGTTGAATGCGGCTGAGTTGACTTTCTTTTGCTAATTCTTCTACTCCAAAGTCTGGGTTTTCAAAGTGTTCTTCAATGACCTTGTACAATTTTTGCAGAAATTGTTCCTCCAAATTGGTACTACTAGCAGATCGTTTTGCAAGAGTGATAGGCGTATAAGCTTGGTATTTCTCTTGCAATTGTCGTCGAATGTGGATTAATTGCTCCAACCGAATGAATAATTCTTCTTTGTCGAAAGGCTTCATCAAGTAAGCGTCTGCACCATATTTGAGACCTTCTAACTTATCTTGTTGAGTTGCTTTTGCCGTCAATAAAATAATAGGAACATGGCTAGTAAGTTCATTTTGCTTTAACGCCTCTACTACTTCAAAACCATTTTTGCGAGGCATCATCACATCACTCACTATAATGTCAGGAATATGGGCAAGTGCTAGTTCAATCCCTTTTTCGCCATCATTGGCAATGGAGATTTGGTAGTAATTTTTGAGCAAGCTTTGAATATAAGCGATGACGTCTAAGTTGTCCTCGACCAATAGTAAACTAGGAAGATTTTCATTGGAAACCGCAGCTCCAGTAATTGTTTCCTCTATTTGTTCAGTTATTCCATTTTTATTGATGATCGGTTCGAATACTGTTCTTTTTAAGGTAGCATCTTGTTTAATTGGCAGTAAAATCTCAAAAGTCGTTCCTTGTCCAGTTGTACTATGCACCTTGATTTCACCTTCCAATAATTCTATCAATTCTTTCACTAACGCTAAACCAATTCCCGTTCCCTGTCCTTGGCGACTTGCAGTATGATCTACTTGATAAAAGCGATCAAAAATGTGCGGTAGTTCCGTAGCCGCTATTCCCGCTCCATTGTCTTTGATCTTGATTTTAACTTGTTGATCTTGCTGTGCCAAATGCAAAATCACCTTTCCACTTTCGGGTGTGAATTTGATGGCGTTGGATAACAAATTGCTAATGATTTGGCGATATTTCTCTTCATCTATATCTATCCAAAGCTCCTCAATCTCGCTGTAAATCATCAAGCGAATGAATTTCTTGTCCGCCAAAGACTGGAAGGATTCTCCAATATATTGCGTGAAGGAAACCAATTCGATTTGCTCATAGTTGATCGGTAAACTTCCAGCATCTAATTTGGAAAGATCGAGCAATTGATTGATGAGTTGTAGAAGTTTTTTGCCATTGCGATCAATGAGTTCTTGGGATTTGGGATTATCTTTTTCTTGATTCATGCCTAAAATTACGGTGAGTGGCGTACGAAATTCATGCGTAATATTGGTGTAGAAACGATTCTTCAATTGATTCAATTCTTGAATCTGGGCTGCTTCTTGCAATGCCAACTTTTGCTGATTTTGTTGTTCCAAACGTTTTTCTATCCATTTGTACAAGAAAAAAATACTTGCGGCAATCAAGAGCGCATAGAACAAAAAACTCCAAAGCGTTCGATACCAAGGTGGCGCAACTTCAAAGGCATAGTTCCCGATTTGACTCATTTGTCCATTTGGAGCTTTCGCATTCACTTGGAACACATATTCGCCTTCTGGCAAATTGGTATAATTCCGCTCAGTCTTATCACTCCATCTCGACCAGTTTTCATCAAAGCCCTCCAACTTACTTTGGTATTGAAGTGCTCCATCAATGGGAAAAGCAGTAGCCGCGAATTGAAAATTTAGATTGTTATTTTGGTAAGCAATTTCTCTAAAATCAGGCGTTCCCTGTCCAGCAAAAAGGAGCGAATCTGTATTCATAAAGACTTTGCTAACCTTAGCTTTAAAAGGAGGAAATAGTGGATTTTTTTCAGTATCTACTCGAATGACTTGTTTGCCTGCGAACCAAACCACGCCATCGGCTTCTGCATAAATTCGTTGGGTGTATTCCAATTGATCGGTAAAAACTTGCTCCAAAGGTGCAGCATTCCAAGCATAAGTACCATCCGTTTGCAGCGTGTAAACGCCGAGGATGTTTTCACCTGATTTTAGGTTAATGAGCGTCCAAATTTTTCCTTCTACTTCATTCGACTTGAGCAACCAATCGAGTTCCTTAAAGTCGTATAATTTAGGAAAGCGTTCGTCCAACTCAAACTGGTCGCTTGTTCTATCGTAATAGTGATGTCCTGCCACCAACTGTCCTCCCAATATCTTTAAAGATACTCCACCTGGAAAATCATCGGAAGCAGGATATTCTTTAATTTCAGCTTGCTCTAAAGTAGCATAATCTTGAAACCGAAGTCTGAAATAGCTTCCTTCTCTAGTACTTGCCCATAATTCGTTAGGAGTTGCTTCTACCACGCTGTTGAGGTCATATTCCTCTAGCAGTGCTTTTTGACTTAGCACCCATTGGCCTTCTCTTTTTTGCACCCAATAAAATCCGTGGGCAGTCGAGATAAAGAAGAGTGAAGAGTCTTGCAGGGCTGGTGAGATATTTTGAATAATGAGTGAAGAAAAATGGGGAAGAAATTGAGTTTGTGTTCCGCTTAGCTCATACAGCCAACTGGCAGAATTGAACAAACAAAAACTCTCTCTACATCTAATTTTTCCTCCTGCTGCATCATTGCTTATTTTGATAGTGCTGAAATTTCCTTGCTTTCGATCTAGCTTTTTTAGCGGCAAACCTGCTCCATCTATTCCATACAGTGTTCCTTGATGTCGCACTAAATCAGAGAAATAGAAATTCTCTCCTGCTTCGTCTTGATTAAAAAGGGTAAAATATTCAGATACATCTACTTGCACTAGACCATTATCATAAGTACCGATCCAAAGCATATTGGTGGATTCGTCATAAGACATGGAGAGGAAATTATTAGAGACCAATCCCTGTTTTTTGTCTAGCCAAGTTATCACTTTGCCTTTTGCGTCAATGATGCAGCCGCCATCTTGATTCGTCATTAAGGCGTAGCGATTGTTGGATAGTGGAATCGCAGATTTTAGATTCAATTTAATTAGACTATCTGCTTCAGTAGGAAATACCGTAAACGCTTGTCCATCAAAGGTGTAAAGTCCCTTTTTTGAACTTGCAAACAAGACCTTTCCACTAGGCAATGGTAGAACGTCTATCAATTTTCTTTTGAGAAATTCATGCTGAATAGGAATTAGCTCCTCATTTTTTACTTCATACAAATCATAATAAGCTGCTCCCTTTTTATCCCCAAAGACGAAAACGTGATCAGAAGTGAGTAAAATCCGAATGAAATAATGCGCTTCTTCCGGTCTCCAAATTTTCAAGTTTTGATTGAGCACGTTGTATTGAATTACGCAAGTGGCAGATCGGAAGTAGAGGAAATTAGCTTGAGGAATCACTTGCCTGATTTGCCCCAAATCCAAACTACTATCTTGCTCCAGCACTTTCTCGTGCAACGACTCAAAGCGATAGTAACCCAAACTATCAATTTTCAAATAACCCAAATCATCTGTGCAAGCGATGTACATTCGATGATCTTGTCCTTGTGCCACATCCCAAACAATCGCATTTTCCACCTCCACTTCTTCCCAATGGACACCATCGTATTTCAATAAACTAGGAGTGCTGTAATTCGCTATAAATAATTGCCCTGAACTATCCAAAGCTGTTCCAAAAACAAAAGGATTTCCACCATAGGTTTCGGGCGCATAGTATCGCATAGGAAATTGCCCTAATTCTTCGTATTGTGCTAGACTGATTTGGAGATAAAGTAGGCAGAGAAAGAGGCAAAGTAGCGACTTAATTTGTTTCATTTGCGTATTAGATGCGAGGTATTCTTATATCAAAGATAGCAATAGTGTGTATAACACATTGCACTTTTACAGAGGATTTGAAGTAACAAAGATTCTGTTCTCTGCTTCTGTCAACTCATGGCGGCATCAGCCTGAGGCAGACGTGGTCGAACCGCCATGAGTTGATCAAGGTTTCCAAAGGACAAAAAATGGCTGTCCGCCATTTTTTGTCCTTTGGAAACTTTGATGGAATTGGATGGACTCGATGTCCATCCAAGTCCAAAACAAATCGCCTTCAGCAAGCACTTTTGGTATTTGTGCAATTTGTTGAACACACACAGCAATAGTTTCATTAGCCTTTTACCAACTGCAACTTCATCTTCTTGACCCGATCTTCTAGCTTTTCTGAACTCAATTTCTCCCTCAAGCGATCCACTAAAATGGGAAAGGAATAAGGTGTGGCACGTTTGGGTTCGCTTAGTATAACTTCTTGATTTTGAATGCGTTTTAGAGCAGCACGTAAACGTGCTTCTTGCACTTGGAAAGTCATCACCTCGTCGTAGGCTTGAAGCAGAAGTAGATTATTGGGTTCATAATCGCTGAAAACTTGGAAGAAGAGTTGCGAGGAAGATTGCAAGTGTCGGTCTTTCTTTTGCTTCCCTGGATAGCCTTTGAAAACCAATCCTGCAATGCTGGCTATGTCTCGAAAACGGCGTTTGGCAACTTCAGTGGAATTGATGCTGCTTTGAACATCGCTGTACAGCTCTTGCGTGGAAAACAATTGTTCTTTTATCGCTTTTTTGATCGGAATTTCGATGTCCGAAAGTAATTCAAAACCATAATCATTTATGGCAATGGAGAAACTGATAGGCTGCATTTTGGAGAGGCGATAAGCAAAAAGCGATGCCATACCTTCGTTGGTATTTCTGCCTTCAAAAGGATAGAACAATAAGTGATAACCTTCTCTACTTTTGAAATATTCAATTAGAAATTCGTTCGTTTTAGGAACATGAGAACGGGTATCTTGAATTTCGTTGAGTGGCTCAAGTGCTTGTAATTCAGCATCTAAACTCAAAATATCATCATTTTCTCTCGCTACTGCGATTTCATGTATCTTCTGCCGAAGCGTTGCAGACAGCTGCGAAGACAATTCCAATCGTCCACCCAACCAAGCAGGGATTTTTCCTTTCTTACGCTTGCTTTTTCGTACTTGCAAAGTCATTTCTTTGATTCGTACTAACTCCAGACTTCGACCTGCAAACCAAAAATTATCGCCAGGTTTCAATTGTCCTGCAAACCACTCTTCCACCGTTCCAATATAACCGCCACTCACATATTTTACTTTTAAAGAAGTTTCTCCAACTATCGTTCCGATAGACATTCGATGACGCATAGCAACCTTTCGACTTGTCACCTTATATTTTCCTTCGTCAATGACGACCTTATGGTGTTCATCGTAGGCTTCCAAAGTTGCACCACCCGTCGTAATGAAACCCAAACACCATTGCCATTCTTCTTTGGAAATGCTATTGAAAGAAAACGTATTTTTGATTTCTTCATAAATTTCGTCAGCATCGAAGCCTTCTGAAACGGCAAGTGTCACCAAAAATTGTAGCAATACATCAAAGGAACGAACATAAGGAATTCGACTTTCAACTTGTTGATTATCAATAGCTTCTCGCAATGCAGCACTTTCAATGAGTTCCAAAGAATGCGTTGGTACAAAGTAAATTCGACTCTTCGCACCTGGCTGATGCCCACTTCTTCCTGCGCGCTGCATGAATCGCGCCACGCCTTTTGGACTGCCTATTTGAACGATGCTCTCCACAGGTCGAAAATCTACCCCCAAATCCAAACTCGAAGTACAAACTACAGCTTTCAGTTGCTCATTATGCAGCGCATCTTCTACCCAATCTCTCAATTCTCGACTAATACTTCCATGGTGCATCGCGATTTGCCCTGCCAAATCAGGCTCTACTTCCAATAGATTTTGATACCAAATTTCGCTTTGTGCACGTGTATTGGTAAAGATGAGCGTACTCTTGCTTTGATGAATAATAGGGACAACCTTTTCCAACATTTTCAAACCCAAATGCCCTGCCCAAGGAAAGGTTTCTATTTCATCTGGTAACAGAGAATGTACTTCAATTTCTTTAGCAATGTCGGCTCGAATGACTTCATGAATATTGTTGTGAATATCTTTCCCGAGCAAAACTTCCAGTGCTTCTTCCATATTTCCTACCGTCGCCGAAATTCCCCAAACTTTCAACGCAGGCAGAAATCCTTTCAAGCGAGAAAGTGCCAATTCCATCTGCACGCCACGCTTTGTTCCTAACAATTCATGCCATTCATCTATCACTACGGTTTTTAAAGATTTAAAGTACTTTGAATAGCCTTTACTTGCCAACAACAACTGTAAACTTTCAGGCGTCGTGATAAGGATTTGTGGAGGATTGGTTTTCTGCTTTTTACGTTCACTTTGCTTCGTATCACCTGATCGAATCGCAATTTGCCAATCCAAGCCCAAGGCGGTTGCAGCGCGCTCTGCAGCACTTTTTATTTCCCTAGTCAAGGCACGAATAGGCGTAATCCAAATTGCTTGTAAACCCTTGGTTTTCTGTGGATTATTTTGCAAACATTCAATCAGAATCGGAATGATTAGGGAGTAGGTTTTCCCACTGCCCGTTGGTGCGTTGACTAAACCACTCTTACCATGCAAGTAGGCTTGCCAGGTTGCTTCCTGAAACGGAAAAGCCGTCCAGCCCTGCTGCTGAAACCAGTCTTTCGCCTTCTGTGTCGCCGTGGTAGTTTGCATGGAAGAGAAACGGCAAAGGAGGAATTTGGTTTGAATTATTTCTATCGAACAACATTTAATTCCCCCATTAATAGAATCTGATTTCCATCTTCATACGCTACCTTTACCAAACAAACATAAAGTCCCTCCACTACCTCTTTCCCCTTAAAAGTGCCGTCCCAACTAGCATCGGCAACAGCTTGATTTTGTGAAGTAAAAATCAAATTCCCCCAGCGATCAAATATAGAAAAAGATGTAATTTGACCTCGAAAATCAGGATGCGACTGTAGGAGAAAAAGATCGTTTTTACCGTCGTTGTTGGGTGAGAAGATATTGGGTAGGTAGATCGGGCAGTTCTTTTGATTGACCTTTATTTGACTCTGGATAGCACAAGTGGCAGAAGAGATCGCTGTAATGTATTCATCTTGAATGGTGATTTCAAATTCGCCTGCTTGGATATTTTGGAAAGTATTTGCGGTTTGAAAAGGGCTATTGTCTAAAGCATAAGTCAAATCTCCTACTCCACCTTTGACTGCGATTTCAATTTTGCCATTATCCATTCCACAATCGGGAATCTGTGTAATCATCATCGTATCTATCGCCAAATCTGTAATCAAAACAACAGTGGTATCATAGATAATATCCTCAATCTCATAAAACGCAAAATCATCCAAGGCAAAGTCGTTTCCTTGTGGATTGGTATTGCGATTGACGATGCAAATTTCGGCTTCGGTGGCTTCGCCTGCGTCCCAAACTTCAAAGAATTGTCGCCATTCGCAGACTTGATTCGCTGCAATAAAAGTGCGTCCAATTCGAGTACCATTGATAGAAAATTGTAGCTCTGCTGGATTTTCTACTTTCACCGAAGTTAGCCAAGCAGAAAAAGCATAACTTCTATTCGGCTGAATCTCTATTGTTTGACACCAAACTTTTTCATTCGCCACAGGTGAACCATCGACCACCATCATCAAGCCATCACCACTCGTATGGTCAGGGCAGTCTGTAAAGAACACATTATTGAGTTCTTTAGCACTTTTACTTACGCCATATACGCCTTGCGTATTAATGCTTTCTACAAAGGGATAATCGCTCGTAAAACCTACATTTCCTTCACTAAAATCAGGGTTAGAGATTAAATTTTCGCCGATGAGTGCAGGAATCATTTTTGCTATGTAAGTCGTTGTCTCCGAAGGCGTTGCAATTGGGTCGTCTATGGTTGGATTGCTTAAAGTATTGCTGGGTGTCCATTGGTAGGCGAATTGTCCTTTTCGAGCTTGGAGTTGGATGGAGTTTCCTGCATCGCAAAGAAGAATGGTGTCTATTTGAGCGAGGAACTGTGTAGATAGAAGACAAAAAAAGCAAATTATATTTAGCTCACGAAAAGTCGCCAAGACGCAAAGTTTTATAGGTGAGGATTGTCTCGGTGTATCACCGAGATGCTGTATGCTCATCCTGCTAAAGTCTTTTGGAAAATGAGCGTATTACATCTTGGATACAATCCAAGAAGATCTTGGAACTTTAGAGAATGATCGTATTGCATTTCAGATGACATCCAAGACAATCTTAATCATGCCAACTGCTCAATTCTAAAAGCAGCTTCTTTCAAAATACTGTATATTTTGAAAATGTCTTGGTCTGTGGCATCAAATGCTTTACTCACACTATAAACTTCGCCATCATAAATAACGAAAAACCAACTTCGTCCTGTCAAATAGCAACCGAGCAGAGGAAAGTTGAATTCGTTTTGTATTCTCGCTCCCACCATAGCAATTAGCAACTGCCCTAGTGGATCGCCACTTGCATCTAACTCTTTTTTGTACTCATGTAAGAAGAAGTAAGGTTGCTGAGGGTCTTGAATTCCTTCTGCTAACATCCAATCTACTCTGCCACTTGTTAATTTACCTTCTTCATATTCAAAAGACATCGTCCTGTCCAAAAATGGACGCCTGCCATCTTTGCGGAAGGGAATTAGTCGAATGAAGGGACCAATGAAATAGACTTTAAGTTCTTCTTCATTTAAGGTATCAATAGTGTAAAGCAATTCTTCTCTTAGCTCTTCTATTGTAAATTTTTCTCGTTCAGAGGGTAGATGTTCTGCGCTCAACCAATCTTCCAATAGCGGATGATTAAATGCTCTTTGAACACCAAATTTGTAAGTTATATCCTGAAATTTCCAATCTCTAAATACCTTCATAACACTTCATTTGAGGATGATAAATTTGCGATAAAACAATTAGATATTCTCAGTTGGTAAGAGTATGTCTAAATTTAAATATCCAATGTCCATAATTTTTCCTCTAAATCAACAAGTCCTACAATTCCATATTTCTCATTGTAGTAAATTTTATAATTTTCTGATGGTTCTGACCTAAAAACAGAATAAACATTAGTAAATGTTCTTCCATCTAGTTCTAAGCTCTCAAAGAATTCCTGAGATGAGCTCTCTAAGCTATAAGTTCTAGGAGTGATCAATAAACTCATAACTTGAGTGTAAGAAGTCCTTTCAGGATTATTTGGTCTTAAGATTTGTAAAAAATCGCCAATTGCTCCAGACTTTGGGTATCTTCGGTTAATTTTAGTACTTATCCCAATTGAAAAATCCACATCTAAATCATCCGAAATAAGTGTAACTCCTGCTGCCTCTGCCACTTGACAAACCATAAGTGACCGATTATCCTGACAAGAATCACTGAATACATATCTAGTCGCAATTTTAGCAAATCCATTACGTACAACCCTAAATTGTGCCGAGCGTCTCCCATTACGAAAAGTCAACACCTCATTATCTAGACAATAATATGGTAAAAACTTTTTTGTATTCGAATCCAATTCGACTGTTCCAATATCTATTACTTCACAATATTTAATGGAATCAGATCTAGTAAAAGTACATGTGTCATAAGGTTTACCTGTTTGTTCTTCTGATCGTTCAGTTTCTAAACAATTAAGTGTTTCCCAAGAAATATTCAAATTAGAAAATTGATCTTTTTCACACCCACCAAATACAGCAATCCAATTAATGACAAATATATATTTCAGTATAGTTTTCATCAGCTTATCAAAATTTAGATTTTAAACGATACTTAAATAGCTAGGAGGATTTTTTTATTTCACCGTCCCCATAAAAACACTCACCCCCGCCTGCATTGGATTTCCACTTGCTCGACGATACGCCACAATCTGTCCGGTATGCCAAAGCGCATCGGCAATTGGTCCGTTAATTTGATGCCAAAAAGGAACGCTGGAACTTTGCTCACCGCGCTGAAAAACAATATCAAATTTCTCTATTTCGCTTGAAGTACTCGTCCTTAATATATCACTCGCTTCTTTCAATCGCTTCAAAGTACGCGCGCGTTGCTCTTCAAAAGTCATTGGTTCTTCTTGCGGTTTTGGTCGCACATTTGGCTGTTGCTTTGCACTGTTCCAAATCATGGTGGCTAAGCCGTACAAATGATCGAGGGTTTCTGCGGTAGTTCGATTCGTTTCGCTGGGTTTATAATTCAAATCCTCCTCGCGCAAATCTTTCGTCGCCCAATAATAACGAAAACCCAAACCATCAATCATTCTTGCAGAGACCGTTGCGGCGTTATAGGTTTCTGGATATTCAGGAATCTCTGCATAAGGAAGTTCTTCACTTTCTTGTGCGTTAGTCGTGAAAGCAAAAAAGGAGAAGAATAGGAACATTTTTATTACTTTAGTCATTTCTCGATCGGCTTTAGTTCAATAATCTACAATTTGTATTTTTACATCACTCATCATTTACAAGCAAGAATGTTTATACAGTATTTATAGGCTAACTTTTCTTAGTGCCTTAGTGGTTCAAAAACTGAAACAAAGTAACTCTTTTTTCCTCGCATAAGAAAAATCAATTTCCTACCTTTGCACGCTTCAATTTAAAACACAATTACCATGTCCAACAAGCGCATTCAATCTGCCCTTATTTCTGTTTATCATAAGACTGGTTTAGAGCCAATTATCCAAAAATTATCAGAGCTAGGCGTCACGATTTATTCTACTGGAGGCACCCAAAAATACATTGAAGATTTAGGTGTGAAAGTAGAAGCTGTGGAAGATTTGACTTCCTATCCTTCTATTTTGGATGGACGTGTGAAGACTTTGCATCCGAAAGTATTTGGTGGGATTTTAGCTCGTAGAGAAGTCAGCCATCTAAAGGAATTGAAGCAGTATGAAATTCCTGAATTGGATTTAGTGATTGTGGATTTGTATCCTTTTGAAGAGACCGTAGCGAATACGAAGGAAGAAAGCGCGATTATTGAAAAAATTGATATTGGAGGCATTTCTTTGATCCGTGCTGCTGCGAAAAATTATCGCGATGTAGTGATTGTACCTTCACAAGCAGAATATGCGGATTTGTTGAATTTGTTGGAAACGAAAGGTGGTGAAACGAGTTTGGAAGATCGCAAGCACTTGGCAGCCAAAGCATTTGGTGTAAGCTCACATTATGATGCAGCAATTTATCAATACTATACTCAAGAAAGCGAAGATGCGGATTTGCGTATTAGCGTGAATGAAAATCAGGCATTGAGATATGGAGAAAACCCACATCAAAAAGGAAACTACTATGGTGATTTCGATGCACTTTTTGAAAAATTGAGCGGAAAAGCGATTTCTTATAACAATTTGGTAGACATAGATGCAGCCGTTGGTTTGATGCGCGAGTTCCAAGATGCACCTCCAACTTTTGCGGTTTTGAAGCACACCAATGCTTGTGGAGTCGCAACGCGCCCAAGTGTTTTTGAAGCATGGGAAGCTGCACTAGCAGGAGATTCTGTTTCTGCTTTCGGAGGTATTTTTGTGACCAATACGACCGTAGATTTAGCGACTGCGGAGTCCATCAATAAACTCTTTTACGAAGTACTCATCGCTCCTGATTTTGATGCAGATGCACTAGAATTATTGAAAAAGAAGAGCAAGCGCATTCTACTCAAATTAAAGACTTATCCAGAACCAGAAAAGACCTTCAAGAGCTTACTAAATGGTGTCATTGTCCATGATACCGATTTGAACAAAGAAGTGGAAGCTGACCTTAGAGTCGTTACCAATGCTGCTCCAAGCAATGAACAAATCAACGATTTACTTTTCGCGAATATGGTCGCTAAGCACTTGAAATCCAATACGATTGTCCTAGCAAAAAATCAGCAATTGCTTGGTATGGGTTGCGGACAAACTTCTCGTGTGGATGCCTTGAAACAAGCCATCACTAAAGCTAAGAACTTCGGCTTCTCACTAGAGGGCGCAGTCATGGCTTCCGATGCCTTTTTCCCGTTTCCTGATTGTGTGGAAATTGCCGATGAAGCGGGTATCGTTTCGGTCATTCAGCCAGGTGGTTCCATTAAAGATCAATTGAGTATTGATTATTGCAATGAAAATGGGCTGAACATGGTAATGACGGGTGTGAGGCATTTTAGGCATTAATGTGTACTTTAATGAACCACTAAGACACTAAGTTAGGTAAGGCTTACTTATCTTAATTTCTTAGTGGTTCATAAAAAACGCCTCAAGCTAGAATCTTCTCTTTAGAACTCTTGTAACTTTCCGCATTCTCGGGCAACCAACCAATCACAATATCTTTTTCAGATACGCCTCTTTCTAATAAATCATTACTGAAATCCCAATCCGTATTATTCGCTTGCACCCAAACTTGATCTTCAATCAAATCAAGATGGAATGCAACCACAAAAGAGAATTTTTCTTGCTCTTCATTATATCCCAACATCAAGGCTTGGTAATGATGTCGCTCTTTATCAATGAGTGCTATTGTTGACAAACCCGATGGAGCTTGTTCATATTTTTCTGCAAAATCAGTAACGAATGCTGATAGAATATTGCTGTAAGATTCTTGCTTTGTCATTTTATAAGGATTTTTTTTGTTGGATGAAAAGGCATCAATTGAATCTCATATTTTTCGATCAAATACTTCACAAACTTCCTTTAAAACAATGTATTGTAAACATCTATTGGAACTACTAGAAATAATTGTCGTTTTATTTTTAGGTACTCCAGAGCAGTGTGATAAGTGATGTACTACCCAATAGCGGAGTGAAATTCATAAGTTTTCGATACCTTGTTGAAACTCTTTACTTCTACTACGATCCATTGTTTCTCTCTTTGAGCGATGATGTATTTTTCAGCAAAAGTATCGATGAAGTAAATGATTTCATCATCCACTTCCAATGGATAGTTTTCTTTCAAGATGACCCAACCATCTTTTTCAAGGGCTGTCTTCAGTGCTTCGTGGTGTAAATCTTTTGCCATAATGCTAACAAATATAAAGTATTTAGAGTTGTCTAACACTTTCTATCATTATATCTTTGTTTGTGTCTGGTGTGCGGAAAATAATTGAGCGATACGATATAGGAGAACAAAATACATGGAATGAACTGGTTACGAATATACTAGGAATTGTCAAAGACAATGACCATTATCGTTACCAGAATGCATAATAAAGCATAAATCCTGTAGATGTGGTACTCTAGACTTCCACTCGCACAACTACCTTCCATCCTTATTCGTTTTATCACTACGCAAGTGACTACGAGAAAAGTAGCATTCCTATTTCTTTAGCAAAGAATCAAACAAAATCAACTAAGTTCGCACGCATGAATACTAAACTACTATTTTTGCTAGGTCTTCTGTTGCCTACACTGGTTTTCTCTCAAACCTACGAACGCCTCTCCGTAGAATTTATTCAAAATGGGGAAACACTACCCAACGCACTCGTTGGCGGCATCAATACACCACAGTTATCTAAGGTAGATTTCAACAATGATGGCATTGAAGATCTGTACATTTTTGATCGTGCAGCAAATGTCCATCTGTGTTTTTTACACGATGGTGTAGTTAACTCTACGAACTATACGTTCGCACCTGAGTATGCAGCGAACTTCCCAGATTTAGAGCATTTTGTGTTGCTCCGCGACTACAATCAAGATGGCACACAAGACCTTTTTGCTTATTCTGATACGCCAGGCATTGCCAGCCTAGTTGCTTTTACAGGCTATTACGATGAAAATAATCGTATCGCTTTCAAACGCTATGAAACACCTACCGAGCAAGACTTTCCAGTACTTTATACTGCTTTTAGTAGAGACTCTGAAACGCCAATTTATGTCGCCTTGAATGATTATCCAAGCATAGATGATGTAGATGGCGACGGAGATTTAGATATTTTGACGTTCAACATAGCGGGTGGTTTTTTGGAATATATCATCAATCGTTCGGTGGAAAGAGGCTATGGGACGGATAGTTTAATTTATGAAATAGCCGATCAATGTTGGGGTGGTTTTTATGAAAGTGGTTTGCAGCCTGATGTGAGTTTATCAGAAACAAGAGGAAGCTGTTTTGATGCCGCACAAATGGTAGAAAGCCGCCATGCAGGTTCCACAGTTTTGAGCTTGAATTTAGATGCAGATTGCGACAAAGAAGTGATTTTGGGCGATTTATCCTTTGAAAATTTAATTATGCTAGAAAATGGCGGTGATTGTCAAGAAGCATGGATGACTAGTCAAGATGTCAATTTTCCAAGCTACGATACGCCTGCTCAAACCGCACTTTTTCCTGCTTCTTTTTATTTAGATATAGACAATGATGGCAACAAAGACTTAATCTCTGCACCCAACAATAATGATAACACGGAAGACTACTTCAATATGTGGTTTTACAAAAATACGGGAAGCAACGAAAATCCTCAATTTGAGTTGAAAAATCGCTCTTTTTTGACGGAGGAAACCTTAGATTTTGGCAGTGGTAGCAATCCTACTTTTTTCGATTATAATCAGGATGGTTTGATGGATATTGTTGTTGGAACGGTTGGCTATTTTGTGGATTCAGGTAATCGCGATCCACGCCTTGTGCTTTGGGAAAACATTGGAACACCTACTGAACCGCGCTACGAACTAGCAGACGAAGATTGGCTTGATTTCAGTCAATTCAAATCGCAGACTTGGAACTTCACGCCTACCTTTGGCGACTTAGATAATGATGGCGATGAAGATCTTTTGGTTGGTGATGAATTTGGTAAACTTTTCTATGTAGAAAATATTGCAGACGAAGATGCCACTTTCCGTGCTGCTGCAATTCGCCCCAATTATATGGATGTTGACATTGGAGGAAGTAGCACACCACATTTAGTAGATATCAATCAAGATGGCTTGCTAGATTTGCTTATTGGTGAGCGCAATGGAAACGTCAATTACTATCCAAATATTGGTACGAGAGAGCAAGCAAAATTCCAAACAGATGCCACACAATCACCTAATAATCAGCTATTTGGAAGAATAGATGCGCGCGAACCACAATTCATCACGGGTTTCAGTGCGCCAGTAGTGATTAGTGACAATAGAAATCGAAAAGTCGTTACTGGAACAGCGAAAGGACAATTGGAAATCTACGATTTGAACGAAAATAACTTTGAAGCGACTTTTGAGTTAGAACAAGCCATTTTTGGCAATATCAAAGAAGGTAGAAGAAGCAAAGCCACTTTTGCTGACATCAATCAAAATGGGAAATTGGAGGTTTTAGTAGGAAATTATCGTGGTGGTTTAGCACTTTATAGCACTGATTTAGTCTCTGATGCGAGTGTTTCAACAACTGCTACTTTCGCTCAAAGTGACTTGAAAATTTATCCCAATCCAGCGAGTGATCGTATTTTTTGGTCAAGCGAACATTTGCGCATTGATGCGATTAGGTTGACTTCCGTGCTTGGGCAAACTTTATTGGATGTAAATATTTCGCAAACCAATAATGCTCTTGATCTACCTGAAGATCTGAGTGCAGGAGTTTATTATTTGAGCTTTTATGAGGATAGAGAGTTGATTAGTGTAAAAAAAGTCATAACAGAATAAGCCAAATAAGTTTAGCAGTTAAAAATTCTGGACTCAATAAAAAAACGATAATCAATGAAGCACTTACTTCTTTTCTCATTTCTTTCCATAACTCATCTTACATCTGCTCAAACCACTGACAACGAATACAACCTAATCGTAGAAGGATACGATCGGACAGCGGCGGCAAAGACTACCATTATCTAGAAGCATTTCTCTTGGATTTACTCTCATGCCAATACGGCTAGACTGGATTTTGATGGGCAGCCAGTTAAAATAGACGGAAAAGCAGTAACGATTATGGAGTGGTTGGCAGCACAGAATAGAAAAAAGTAATCACTTGGGAAAGACTTCTTCCAAAGGTATCGTCAATCCTTCTATACTGCTGCTTATTAATTCATCCTCATCCGTCAAATGCGGAAGTTGAGCGACAAATTTATCTGTATTTTGATCTAGATAATAAACAAAAACAACTCTGCGCTCCGGATCAACAACCCAATATTCTAGCACTCCAGCTTCTTCGTATAACTCCATTTTATCTTTCATCTCTCGCCTGGAATTCCCTGGAGAAAGAATTTCAACCACCAGATCAGGCGCACCAATGCAGCCTTGCTCGTCTAGTTTTTGCTCATCACAAACCACACAAAGGTCGGGCTGGACAACGGTATCTACTTTGTCTTCTGTGACTTTGCTTTCAGGTAAAGGTAAGCGCACATCAAAAGGTGCATGAAACACATCACAATTTTTGTGTATTAAATATGACCCTAACTTCAAATAAAGATTACCAGAAATTCTTTGATGCTTCACATTGGGCGCAGCCATTGGCAGCAATCTCCCTTTCAGCAATTCTACTCTTTCTTTAAATTTCCAGAGGACATAGTCCGCATAAGTATAACGAGCATTGACATCCAGTTGATCGAGACTTGTAATCATGTTCACTTGCTTTGTGTAAAGGTAAAACGCTTTTTGATACTTGCTTGGTTTGATTCCATTACTACCTCTATCACTACTTTATTTCACTCCCAAATAATCTGATTCCTCCACTTCTTCCAAAAAGCTAAACTTCTCCATAATTCCAACCATTTTGATTTTGCCAGCAATCAGATCATCATGGACAATGGGAAAATCATTAGCGTGCATGAAATAGTGAAAATTTTCTTTGTGTATTCGGCGAGCTTGCTGAACAAATTCGGCTGTTGTCTTCAAACCTCGATTGACTTCCTTCGTAACTTGAGGCGCAATATTTTGCTCATACCATTTTTGCGAAAAACGAAGATACCAATACTCCACTTGCCCTTTGTCTTGAAATTCGTAGGGTTTATTAGGAAAGACTACCCCTTCAATAAATCCTTTGTGGGTTTTTCCTAAGGCCAGGGTACCAGAAGGAATTAAAATATCGTCGCTAACTTGAATGTTTTTTACTTCTACTATATTGGATTTGTAGTAGTTAATTTTGAATATTTTATCTACCAAAAGATACGCAGCGGCAAATAATCCGATAAAGAGGAGGATTTTTGATTTTTTCATTGATGAGATATTTTTCTATCAAATCTAAAAGAATTTGAGGAAAGATGCAATGTAGTTTCTGCGGTGCATATATTGCAAATTATGCTTCTACCAAAAGCGAGAAGAAATAGGCACTTATATCTTTGCTTACTTCAGCTCGTGGCGGCATCGAACCGCCATGAGTTGATCAGGGTTTAACAAGGATAAAAAATGGCTTTGCAGCTATTTTTTATCCTTGTTAAACCCTAATATGGATTGGGATGGACTCAACGTCCATCCCAATCCAAAACAAGTCGCTTTCAGCAAATATCCTCTAACATTTATGCAATTTATTAAGCGTACTACTACTCTTCCTTCTCCTTTTCTGCTTTCTCCCTTTCCAATTTCTCCTTCTCCCGCTTTTCCTTCATTGCCTTATCCGACTCTTCATAAGCAGAGATAATCGCTTTCACCAAACGGTGGCGCACCACATCATCTCCCGACAAACGAATCACCTCAATACCATCTACCAAGCCCAAAATATCAATGGCACGCGGCAAGCCCGATCGCACACTGTATGGCAAATCAATTTGCGATAAATCGCCTGTAACGATGCATTTCGCAGAAGGACCAAGACGCGTCAAAAACATCTTGATTTGCATGGTTGTACAGTTTTGTGCTTCATCGAGTATGACGAAGGCATTGTCCAAGGTGCGACCACGCATAAAAGCCAAAGGTGCGACTTCAATGGTGCGGTTTTGCATGAATTGCGCCAATTTCTCTGCTGGAATCATATCGTCCAAAGCATCATAAAGCGGACGCAAATACGGATCAACTTTTTCTTTTAAATCACCTGGTAAGAAACCTAAATTTTCGCCTGCTTCCACGGCTGGACGCGTTAGGATAATTTTCTTTACCAAGCGATTGCGCAAGGCACGAACTGCTAGAGCAACAGCCGTGTAGGTTTTACCCGTTCCAGCAGGGCCAATGGCAAAAACAATGTCATTGGCTTCGGAGGCTTCGATCAGTTTTTTCTGATTTTTGGTCTTTGCTTTGATGACTCTACCATTTGGACCGTACACCAAGGCTTTGGCGTTTTTGCTACTGACTTTGTGCTCGAAGGGATTACCACCGTTTAGCAGTTCTGCCACCATTTGCACAGGCAATTCATCATGCGTTTTGAGTAAACCAATCATGATTTCTACCTGCTTTTTGGCTCTTTGTGTGTATTTCTTTTCTCCACTGATTTTCAGGGAGTTGCCTCTTGAGGTAAAGTTAACTTCTGGGAACGCATTACGCAATAAGTTCAATTTAACATTATTTTCGCCATACAACTCCAACAAGTCAACTTCTTCAATTTTTAAATTAATTTCGCTCAATAGATTTTTTTTATAATGATTCTTACTTTTACGGCAACAAGGTAAGAATCTTAGTTTAAATATCTTGAAAGGATACACATTTTTGAAATCCGTTTAATCGCAGGCAAAAAATCTTTTAAGGAGGATTTTCTGCCTGCTCCAATGGGAGTTTGAGGGAGAAAAGCATGAAAAATTGGTGATTTTTCATGCTTTTCTCCCTTAGAATCCCTTGAGCAAAAAGTCTTTTCACCTCTGAAAAAAGACTTTTTGCGACTTTTGGAAACGAAAACTCCTATTTTCAATTTATGTACCCTAGTAAATTAAATATTTATGAACTCGAACACACCGATTATAACACTCACCACCGATTTTGGATTAGCAGATTATTACACTGCGGTCATCAAAGCAAGTCTCCTCAGCCAAGTACCACAAGCACAATTGGTGGACATTACGCACTTAGTGCCGCCGCACGATATTGTCAAAGCTGCTTATCAGTTGAAAAATGCTTTTCGGAGCTTTCCTG
The DNA here is from genome assembly GCA_039176995.1 of Bacteroidota bacterium. Classification (GTDB taxonomy): domain Bacteria; phylum Bacteroidota; class Bacteroidia; order Chitinophagales; family Saprospiraceae; genus JAAUTG01. The sequence continues at coordinate 1,536 of JBCDFY010000085.1, read as the reverse complement.
AAAATAGTATCCATATCGTGAGTGTAAACAACGACCAAAGTGGAGAAAGTTCCTTACTTTTAGCAAAAGTAGAAGAACAATTTTTCGTCCTACCAGATAATGGAATTTTGTCACTTTTGTTCGATCAAGAATTGGATGAAGTTTATCGCATTCCTAAAATTACGGAAGAGCAAAATGTGCTGCAAAACATTTACGCGACCGTTTGTCGACACATTTTAGAGCATGGAAAATTGGAAGAAATTGGTCAGCAAGTCAAAGAATTCGAACAGCGCATTACACTGAAACCCGTCATTAGTACTTCTCAAATTCGCGGTTCGGTTATCCACGTGGATCATTACGAAAATGTAGTCGTCAACATCTCAAAATCGCTCTTTGAAGAAGTAGGACATGGCAGACCTTTTGAGGTTTACTTCAAACGCCACGACCCTATCCGCATGATTAGCCAACATTATCAAGAAGTGCCAGTCGGAGATACACTTTGCTTATTTAATACTGCTGATCAACTAGAGATCGCGATCAGTATGGGCAAAGCAGCCAGTATGCTCGGGTTGAATGTTGATGATACTATTCAGATTGATTTTAAGAATGCGGTTTTGGAGGAGTAATTTTTGGCTTTACAGTCGCCTTATTGGATGCCTTTGTTTTTTGTAGCTAAAAAATTGCTCACAATTCTTTATTCCTCTATTCTTGAAACATCACTTCTTCATAAAAGCCCTCCTCTCCTATCAATTTACTACAATTTTCAACCAATCCTTGCCGTTCTATTGTTATACTAAATAGATGCAAAACAACTTTTCCAAAAACTATCAAACAATCTCGAACAATTTCAAACCTAAAAAGGCACACCATGCGCATTACACTATTCGCCATATTCACCTTATCCCTCGCTGCCAATTGTGGTGGACTGGAATTAGTCGTCGAAAAGAATGAAGAAGGCGTCATCATAGAAGAATACACTGTGAAACCTAAATCGCAAGAGAGAGAAGGACTGTACAAATCTTTCGACAGCAACGGGCGACTAATCGAGGAGGCGACTTACCTGAATGGAAAACTGAACGGAGAACGCCGTGTGTACTACGAAAGCGGCGAGGTGGAAAGCATCGAGACCTACGAAGCGGACACCTATCAAGGTAGATTTTTATCCTTCTACGAAAATGGAAAAGTACAACTACAAGGAGATTATGTGAACAACAACATGGAAGGCGAGTGGAAAGGATATTACAAAAATGGACGCCTCAAAGAAGTCGTACAATTTGAGCGCAACAACGAAAATGGACCGTTTATCGAATATCACGATAATGGCAACCTCAAAGCAAAAGGTAATTACTTGAATGGCGACAACGAGCACGGCGCATTGGAGCTTTACGATGAATCAGGCAGCTTGGAGCGCAAGATGGAATGCGAGAATGGACATTGCCGAACGACTTGGACGGTGGAGAAGGGGTAATTGAACTAAGGCGTCGGACGCGTTTGGGAGCGGCCCACGCCGTAGTCGAATAAATACCATAAACATTCAGGATTTACTTGGAAGGAGCC
>JBCDFY010000084.1:0-27325 GCA_039176995.1 Bacteroidota bacterium | reverse complement strand
GCGTTCAGCAGCGTCAACGGCACGCCCATCTGCTTCTTTTCTTTCTCTTCTTCCCTACAATTTTTCCCTCAACGATGCATTCAAAACTGTCTTTATCACTTACCATATAATGATAAATCGTAAGTGTTGTCCTATCCGTTCCATCATACCTCCAAGTCCCGCTGAAAGGTATTTTCAATTTATCTCCAACCTCTAATTCCTTGTACAGTTGTTTAAGACTTTTTTCTCTATTATTTATCTCTTCCCAATAGCTTTTGTAGTAGGCTATTTGCTGATCTAGTTCTATTGGCTTGTCATTCAATCTTCGATGGAATGAAGTCAGTATTATAGAAGACATATCATCTGGATGAAAAATACCTTTGGATTTGAAAAACCTTGATAAGCGATTTTTTCCTTCCCACAGTTTCCAACCATTTCTAATGTACACTCCAGTTCCAAAATGCAAATCAGCGACCCCAGTATCTTCTTCCTTATTTTTGAATTCATCTTTATCTGTTTCTGACCATTTGCAAAGAAGAAAATTAGTTGCATCATTCAAGTTTTTTGGAATATATTCTCTATCATAACCGCTACAATCCACTTGAGCGTAAATCCGTCCAACAATTAAACATAGGGCAAGCGTTATGATATTTCTCATACTTCCGTAGATTTTCGCCAAAACCACAATAATACAAATTTAGCTCACTACTCTCAGATAAGCGTACAACATCTCGGTCACAGACCGAGACGATCCGTTTCTTAATCACTTCTTCGGCATCTCACTCTCCCCAACCGTCGCTTCCTTAAACCAAACCTCCGTATAATTGCCAGTGGCATACTGTTTTTGAATATCGCCGCCATGCGTTTCTGCGCCTGCGCACCACACCATATTTTTTTCAGGATCTTTTCCATTAGTTTGATTGTACGCGCCTTGCTTGAAATAATTCAATTCGCCAGCATAAGCAGTTGCGCGTTCTACTCCATCCTGTCCTATCGGTACGAATAAGTTTTGCGTTTGCTCGGGAATATCTGCTTTGGTGGTGTATTCAGATTTTATGAGGTTTTTGGTAAAAGTTTTGGTTTCGTGTCCTTCGCTGCTGAAGGTCAAATACATGATACCTTCGTGAACATTAACTTCGTAACTGAAAGTTTCGCCTAACTCGATACCATCCTTGGGTTCTGCGGGAAAATCTGTTGGATTAGAGCCGACAACTGACATATCGTAGCCCCAAACAGCGGAGGAATAATCCCATCTGCCTGAATTATCATCGCCTGCGGTATTGATTTCGTAGTTCCAAAAGATCGAACCTTTTTTGTGACCTGGAAATTTTTTATAGAACAATTTAAACGGCTCATTTTCATGTCCTTCGCCGCTGTGGATTTGTCCAACGACCGTGGAGTAAGAAGCTGCTACGCGCGCATCTCCGGAAGTGGAAACGTGCATCACTTTGCAAGTACCCGTCAATTTTCCACCTTCTTCGGGTGTCCATTCTCTTTTTTCGTGTAGTTCAGATCTGGTGTTGCTAGAGTTTTTGGAAGTGACGCCTGAATTTGGGGTTTTGTAGACCACCCAGCGCATTGTTCCATCGATGACCGTATAGAAAAAGTCTTTGTGTTCAAATTCGGTGAGGTCGTTTTCTTTTGTTCCGTCGCCTAGTAGGATTTTGAATTTATCCATGAAAGGAATGACTTCGTGTGGATAGACGGTTTTCTTACTCAAACCGTCGTTCGCAGCGAAGTAGCCTTCATTGGAGATTGCATCTTCGCTTATATCAATGCTCACATCTTTGAACCAAACTTCTGCGTAGTTGCCATCAGCGTATTGTTTTTGAATATCGCCACCATGCGTTTCTGCGCCCGAACACCAAACTTTATTCATTACAGGGTCTTTTCCATTGGTTTGATTGTAAGAGCCTAATTTAAAGAATAATCCTTCCTCTGTGTAAGCATTTTCTCGTTCTACACCATCTTGACCGATGGGTACAAATAGGTTTCGTACTTGCTCTGGAATGTCTGCTTCGGTAGTGTATTCTGATTCGATTAGGTTTTTGGTGAAGGTTTTGGTTTCGTGTCCTTCGCTCATGAATTTCACGGTCATGATGCCTTCTTTTACTTCTACTTCGTAAGTCAATTCTTCACCTAGTTCGATGCCATCTTTAGGTTCTTCAGGATAGCTGCTTCCATCATTGCTTACCACAGAGAAATCATGTCCCCAAACAGCGTAAGAATAGTCCCATCTTTTTGAGTTGTCGTCGCCTGCGGTATTGATTTCATAGTTCCAAAAGATCGAGCCTTTGGTATGGTTTGGAAATTTCTTGTAGAAGATTTTGAGCGGTTCGTTTTCATGTCCATCGGCGCTGTGGATTTGACCAATGACGACGGAATGCGTTGCCGCAACGCTTGGGTTGCCTGTGGGTGCTACGTTCATGACTTTACAAGTGGCTTTTAGTTTACCACCTGTCATTGGCAACCACTTTTTTGATTGGGCTAGTTCAGTTCTGATATTGTTGGAGGTGCCGTGGGTATTTCCTGCGTTTGGGGTTTTGTAAACGACCCAATCTCCTGCTTTGTCATTTGCGGTGTAGAAAAAGTCTTTATGCTCGAAGTTGATAGGATGACCGACGTTTGAGCCGTCTCCTAGGATTAGTTTGAAATGCTCGAAGATTGAGGTGATGTCGCTTGGGTAAGTCACTTTTTGAGCAGCTACTTTGTCCGTTTTTTCGGTTGTATTGGAGCAACTGTTTAGCATTAGAAAAATGCTAAAAATTAGAAGAATGGGTGAGAATATGCTGTTCTTTTTATTCATTTTGAACTCATTTTTTTGATCTCCGTCGCTGGGTAGAATTTAGCTGTGGATTTTGGTTAGCTGCGGATTATTATTTTGATTGTCGATATGTTAAGTTTCCTAACTTGACATTTCTATTTTACTCATTTCCTAACGAGTTGGTGTAAGCTCGTTAGGAAACGAGCTGATAAATACTTTAAGATAGGAATCTTAAAGCATCGTATTTTAGTTGATGAGTATATTACGTTTTATTGATGGATAAAGACAATTATTTTTTAGCTACAGATTTTTTTATCGTAATTACAATTTGTTGTGGTTGTCTACAATCTTTTGTTTGATGAGCGTATTTGCATCTTGGTCACAGACCAAGACGATCCTCATAATTTTACTTACTATTCTTATTAGTTAATTGGAAAACCTAGAGAGCTGTATTGGGGAGATTCGCTCTCCCCAATAGTTACAGCATCATTAAACTCGCAAAATTGTATGAAACTTCTTTTTATTTGAGAGAAATCATGGAGATTTTAAAAATCTCCATGGTTTGCTTCAAAAAAAGGAGAGCGCCATAACGCCTATTCGCCTCAAGCTAAATATGACACCCTCCTGTAATTGATTATAAAGAATTTTTGTTGCCGTACGTTGTTGGATTAATATCCTTCATTTTGAGTAATCACGCCAAAACTAGATAGCACTTCTGACACTGGAATTGGAAACAAATGATAGTTGCTATTCACAGTTTCTCCCATTTCTGCATCTACGGTATTGGTTCTTACTAAATCAAACCAACGCTGTCCTTCAAAAGCTAATTCTAATCTTCTTTCATCTTGAATGGCTGCTCTTACATCACCTTGTCCACTTGCCATTGAGTCTTCTAAACCTGCTCTACTTCTGATCTTATTCAATTCTGTTAAGGCAGCAGAAGTATTGCCATTTTCATTCAATGCTTCTGCATATAATAATATAATGTCTCCTAATCGTAATTCAATCCAATCGTGGTCGGGTCCGCCCGTTTGTGGGAATTTTGGAGAAGCCATGACGTCTTCATCAATCGTAACTGCTCTACGCAAATCGCCAGGACTTGCATCAAAAGCTGCGATCAAATCCGTGTCTAAAGGCTCTAAAGACTTGGTGTCTAATCCACCAGACCAAGACCAAAACTCTGAAAATCCATATTCATCAGATACAGAACTAGAAATTTGTGTCGCGAAGATGATTTCTGAATTCAAGTCATTGTCCACACCAAAAATATCTGCAAAATTCTCTTGCAAACTGATGCCTGCACCTGCCGCTCCACTCACTACTGCTGCCAAAGGAGATTCCGCTTTACCGAAATCACCTAATTGCACATATACTTTACCTAACAAGGCTTGTGCTGCAATTTGAGTAGCACGTCCATCAGATAATTCTGAATTATTCAAAGCAGAAATTGCATCGTTCAAGTCAGGAATAATAACGGTATTGTAAACTTCAGAAGCTGGGCGTCTTGCCAAAATAGATTGATCGGTTGTGCTTGGTTGAGCAGATAGATTGATCGTCACATCACCAAATACGCGTACCAATTTGAAGTAAGACAAGGCTCTCAAAAACTTAGCTTCGCCCACTTCTCTCGCACTTTCAGAATTTTCGATTACGTTGTTTGCACTTAGAATTGATCTGTACAAAGCGGTGTAGAAAGGACCAAAAAATTGATCTTCCATGGAAGTCAAATTCGCATTGAATTCATCGAAATCCGTGTAAGGTGCTTCGAACATGAAAGCATTATCTGCTCTGAAATCGCCTATCACTGCCATTGGTGTGGCAGAGCCATGCTGGTAGAAATAAGTCGCATTCAAAACACCACTGAAATCCGTTAAAGAATTTGAACTGGCAATATTTGGGGGGAATTGTTCCAAATCGTTGTCGCAAGCTGTTATGAACAAGGCTGCTACCAACAGGATATATATTGATCTCATTGTTTTATTTTTATTGTTGAATAGAAGTCAGAGGTCAGACCATTTCATTGTCAGAGGTCAGAAGTTTCAGCGTCTGACAACGAAGTGATCTGTCTTCTGATAGCAAAGCGGTCTGACTTCTCAATCATTTAGAAATTAACATTCGCTCCAAAAGTGAAACTTCTCACGATTGGGCTTGCTCCTACTTGTACGCCATATGTGGTTGGTCCTAAGTAGCCACCATTTGTGATTTCTACACCTTCTGGATTGAAAGAAGTATAACCATCTGCCATGATGTATAAGAGGTTAGTTCCTGCTAGATACAATCTTAGAGAACCCAAACCTGCTTTGCTCGTTACGCTTGGATCAAGTGTGTAACCAATGGTCAAGTTTCTCAATGCCGTATAAGACGCATCCTGAATCATAGAAGCCGTTTGATCTCTATTTCTTGCAAAGAATTGTCCATTATGATCTGCTTTGCCGTCACCATCTGCATCGAAAGAACCTTGCAATCTACGTCCCCACTGCGAACCGTAGTACAATGGATCGATGTTGTACACTTCGCCACCTTGCGCGCCTTGAAATTGTAGCGAAATATCAAAGTCTTTCACCATGATTTGCGTATTCAATCCCCAGTAAAAATCTGGTGTGTTTTGTCCAATTTTTACCAAATCTCCACCTTCTTCTACCGTTCTTGTTCTATCAATCACACCATCTCCATTTTGATCTACAACATAACTGTATCCGCTTTGCTGACCCGCATATTCCAATGGATTAGAAAGGTATTGCATCTCCACTTCGCCCGTAGTTTCTAGTCCCCACATTTCCCCGATTTGTCCACCGACGTAGTTTCTAAATACAGGACCACGACCACTTTGACCATAAATAGTTGGTGCTAGTTCATCCAAACCACCCAAGTCTGTAATTTCTGTATTGACCGTAGATAAGTTTGCGCTGATGTTCCAACGAATTGCGCTGGTATTAATGATGGCTGCACTGAGTTCAAACTCCAAACCAGAGCTAGTGACATCACCAGAGTTCAAGGCAATAGAAGTAGTACCTAGTACTTCCGAAACACTTTGCTGAATAAGAATGTCTTCGATTTCAGAAGTGTAATAATCTATACCAAGACTAAAGCGATTTTGTAGGAAACCAAAGTTGATACCATAATTAGTTTCGGTATTGGTTTGCCAAGTTAAATCTGGATTCGCAACATCCGAAGGTATCAAGAAACCTGTTCCGAATACCGTCGCTGTTGGATTCAACAAACTCAAAGAATTGTATGCGCCCAAGAAAGCTGTTGTTCCTAGAGAGCCGTAGCTGAATCGTAGTTTCAAGTCAGACAAGAAATCTGAATTGTAAAAGGATTCGTTGTGGACATTCCAACCAGCAGAAAGTGCAGGGAAGGTTTGGAAGCGATTGTTTGCACCAAAGCGAGAATCACCATCTCTTCTTAGCGATACAGATAATAGGTAACGATTGTCATAAGCATAATTAATTCTTCCGAAAACACTTCTTCTGGAAATGGTTTCATCTCTTTCAGAGATAGAAATATCTGCTGGATCAAGCAATGCAAAGTTTTGTGGCTGACCAAAAGGGACATTTGTACCACTCAAAGAAATTCCATCAATGTAGAAGTTCTGAAACTCAATACCTGCTACGGCTCCAAGATCGTGCTTACCAATTACTTTTGCGTAATTCAAAGTCGTTTCGCTCAAGACGGATGCTCTTTGAATATTTGATTGTTGCAAACGCGTCTGATTAGAGCGCGCTCTGGAATCAAATTCTAATCCTCTCCAGAAATAATTTTCTGTATCTCTTAAATCGCCACCAAGTACCGTCTTGATGTTCAAACCATCTACAATGTTGAATTGCAAATAGGAACTCAAGTTACCAAAGTAAGTATTTTGGAAGCGATCAGTATTGTCTAGTTTCGTTGCTGGACCTGCATCACCAGAACCACCGATACCGTTTCCACTTCTTCCGTAGTGCCAATCTTGCGCGGTCATACCTGGTTCTAAAGTATAAATACTGCTATTCCAAGGTGCATCTGAACCACCTCTAAATCCACGGTCAAATGCCGCTAAACCTAGTGCTTGTGCTTGTTGATCGAGTTGCTGAACAAATGCGATAGATGCTTCGGTGTGGTAAATTGGATGAACACTGTAAGCTCTCAACAAATCTCTTTGATCGTGACCAACTAAGTCTCTATTTCCTACAAATCCATTGAAATTAACTCCTGTTTTGAAGCGGTCGCCTAAACGCGCATCCACATTCAAGCGCGCATTGTAACGCTCGAAGGCTTGTGTTCTTACAATTCCTTCCGTATTTAAGTAGCCTACGGAAGCAAAGTAGTTCACATTTTCTGTGCCTCCACTCATACTAAAGTCATGGCTCATACTCATCCCATTTTGGAACAACCAATCTTCCACTGCTACCACATCAGGAGAGTTTCTATAAGCGTTTAATCTATAATCAACGATAGATTTATCTAATTCGCCAACATCAAAAGTACCATCTGCGATACCTGCTTCCACGATATCTGCCCATTCCGCAGCAGTTGGATTGACGTTATCTTGTACGTAGCGATCAGAAGTACTCACATAAGCGTTGTAACTGAAATTAGGTTTACCTGATTTTCCTTTTTTAGTAGTCACCAAAATCACACCATTTGCACCACGAGAACCATAAATCGCCGCCGAAGCAGCATCTTTCAATACTTCTAAACTTTCAATATCATTTGGATTGACAGTTGCTAAACTTCCAGAAATCGGGTAACCATCCACTACTATTAATGGATTAGAGTTTCCTGAAATAGAAGAAGCTGCTCTGATCTGAATTTTTGGATCAGCACCCGGTGCACCATCTTGATTTTGAATCAAAACACCTGCTAATTTTCCTGCTAAAGCATCATCTACACGATTCGCTTGAATAGCAGCAATATCACCACCTTCTATTTGCGCGATTGCACCTGTATTATGTGACTTTTTACGCGTACCATAGCCAACTACGACTACTTCGTCTAGCTGATTGACATCTTCTTCAAGCACGATATCTAGCTCTGTGCGATTGCCCACTGCAACTTCCTGTGCTGCGTAACCTGTGTAACTAAAAACCAAAATAGTACCTTCGTCTACTTCAATAGAATAGCGTCCTTCCACGTCTGTAACTGTACCAACAGCAGTTCCTTTTACTAATACAGAAACTCCAATTAATGGTTCGCCTGCATCCGCAGAGACGACTGTTCCAGTGACCGTCGTTTTTAGTGTGCGGCTTGTTAAATAGTCCGCTTCTAATAGCGTGTTTCCCCTCAGTGGTAGAGAGGTGGTCATCAACAACACCAACACGGTGGCAGCCGCAAGGGAAATGTTGAAGAGGTTTGTTAATCTCGTTGTCATGATTTAAGTATTTTTATATTGTTCGAGTTTCGCTCACCAATTAGAGGAGAATAATAAGTTATAGATTTCAATGATTTGATTATCAATAATTTATTTCATTGAAACTATAACATTCATCCCTTCTCCTAAACCTTCCCTATTCAAAAATATTAAGATATAGTGTCTGGTAGGATTGCAAATTCTCAGTGTAAGCCTTGTACGTATTTTGATGAATTAAGAAATAGTGTTTATTATGTTCTAAATCATGGGATTTTAAAAATCTCCATGATTTAGCGTCCAAAAATTATTAGAAATAGCAAAGTAATTCAGCTACGAATTTATGTTAGCTACTGATCTCAAAATTCTGTGAGCGTTCTGCTGTATTCAAAAACATCACTCAGATGTTCCTTCATGGCAGCCGCTGCTGCTTCAGATTTTTTGGCGATGATATGCTCAAAAATAATTCGATGTTCCTCCAATGCTTTGTATGTTTTTCGATCTTTACAGACGTCCAATTGAATGAAGCTGTTGATGATGTCAGGCGTGATGATAAGCATCAAAGACTTCAATACTGGATTTTTGCTTGCTTCCGATATCTTCAAGTGAAATATCAGGTCTTCTTCTACGGCTTGTTCTCCTGCCTTTACTTTTCGTTCGTAAGCGATCAATGCTTTCTTGATGCACTCCAAATCCTGTTCTGTTCTGCGTGCCGCTGCTAGACGAGTAGATTGCGTTTCTAGTATGACGCGCGTTTCTACCAGTGCTGCAAAACCACTGTCTTCTATCTTTAAAACGTCGGTAATCAAGCCTTCCAAAGCCGTGATTCCCATTCCTGCTACAATTGTTCCACTTTGTGGTAAAGTTTTCAGAATTCCATAAAATTCTAACTTCCGAATGGCATCGCGAACACTTGTTCTGCCGACACCCAATTTCTCTGCTAGTTTACGCTCAGGTGGCAAGCGGTCGCCTGCCTTCAACTGCCCAGAAGTAATCAATTCTTTGATTTGTCGAATGATTTTATCTACTGGTGTCTCTATCGTAATTTCCTGAAAACTGCTAAGTACGTCCATTCTATAAACAACTAATTGGTAGTCTATTTTTGGATAACCTTAAATTGGTTGACCAATTTTTGGTAGTACAAATATATTACTTAATTTTTGCTAGGCAAATTTTTTTCTAAAATTTTCTAAATCGTGTGATTTTCTTTGGGAAATTGAAAGAAGTAGAAGGATAAATAGGGTATATGAATCTGTTCTTTGTTGGATATCTATCTCTGTATTCTTTGATACATTACAGATAATTTACATTTTTCACGAATGCCAAAATCCCGTTAGGGATGAACTATGGGTAGCAAAGTGATAACAATGTCTTCAAGTGCCTTAGGTACGAGCTATGCTGAATAGTACATTTCGCATATACGGAGCTAAAACAGGGTTTTGTGGAAAATTCTACCAATAGTTCGCTCCTACGGAGCTTTCAAACAAATACAAATACATAATCACGAAGGGTTGCATGGTCGTGCATAGAGGGTGATTACTTCTTTATAAAATATAATGGTCATAATGCTATGGGTTCATCAAACTGCTCATCCATTGATTCAAGTCAGATAAACAAATGAACAGCTCAACGAATCAACAATTTTAATGACTTACTTCTAATTCATAATACTTCACTGTCGCGAACGCACCCTCGTCTCTAGTTTGCAAGTAATTTCCAGCTTTGAAGTAATTCTCAAAAACGCCCCATTTTTCCATGTGAATGCCTTCGTAGGTAAAGGTTTCGTCGCCATTCAAGATGACTTGCATTCTGCCTTCTTCTGCTTTTACTTCTAGTGTAAATTCATCGAAATTGACTAATTCTTTGAAATTTCTACCTTCATCATCTGTCCAAGCACTGGTTTTCAATATATCTACATCATTTACATTGACGTCTTTCAGCTCTTTTGTTTTGACGCGAATTTTGCCTTTGTCCCACAATATTTTTAGCATGGGAGGCGCATTATTGTCGTCTTCGCCGATTAAATCTCTTTGAGCGTTCGTCAATCTTCCATGAATTTGCATCACCATCGTTCGGTGAAATTTTCCATCCGTAGCTTTGGAAATCGTATCCAATTTCAAACGCCCTTTCATATTTCCACCTTCTTCAAATGTCCAGTTGACGCTATTGCTTCCAGGTTCTATTTGCTCCCTCAATTCCGTGCGTGAGTAGGAAGAATTTGGCGTCGTTTCGCCTGGATAGGTATGAAAAACTAAAGCTCCGTCCGTTGAATCATTATACATGAAAGGCTGTAAGGTTTCATTGTTCGCATAGTCCAAAATAGCAGGTGGTTTCACTTCCACTAATTTGCCATTCTTTCTTATTGGAAGGGTTATTTTCCAGTTATTCAGATCAATTTTGGGTAAAAAATAATCTACGCCTTCTACTAGATTGTTTTCTCCCTCTTTCTCGTTTTCTTTTTCTTCCTCCTCCTCCTCAACTGGATCTACTTTAGGTGGTATAGGTTCTTCTTGCTCACAGGCGGCGGTGATGAAGAAGAGCGCGATTCCTAGTAGTATTGAACTTTTAAATAGTGTGCGTATCATAGTCTATATTTGGAATGGTAATCATCTTGATATAACCAAGGCAAAATTTGCTCTTTGTATCGGTGTTTATTGCTTTAGTATTAGCTAAATTTTAATGAGCGTAAAAGTCAGTATAACAAATTGTACAAGCATCAAATAGTACTTGCTAAGAGCGGCCTGTTTTGGATTCAGATGGACATCGAGTCCATCCAAATCCATCAAGGTTTACTAAGGATAAAAAATGGCTAAAAGCCATTTTTTATCCTTAGTAAACCTTGATCAATCCATGGCGGTTCGATGCCGCCATGAATTGAAAAAAGCAGAGATCAGAGTTTTTGTAAACTCAAATTTTCGGTAAAAGTGTAACTGTTATACACGCAACCCTACGATCTATTATTCTATCGTTACATTATCAAGAAACACTTCATTACTACTATCCACAGCATTCAACGCTCTCACATAAATAACAATTTGAGTGCTAGATGCTGTAAAGTTGAAAGTAGTCGTGGTGAATTGACTTTTATCAGTATTGAAGTCATTGGTGATATTGAAGTAAGCATCAATCGCAGGGTCAGTTTTGGAAGCATCAATGCCTGCTTCGGTTGTGATTTCGGTATTTAAAATAAATACTTCCGTATTCACGCCTTCTGCTTCAGAGCGCGTATCAATAGAAAAAGTGTATTCCGTTCCTTGCTCTACTTGAACCAACTGATACAGACGACGGCAACTCGCGCTGAATTTTCCACCTCTTGACTTCGCTCCATTTTCGAATGAACCATCGGACGTGGAGTTAGGTTGCTCGCTATCACAGTAAGTCGCATCAATGTAAGCGTTCAATTCCGTATTGTTCCAGAGTTCTCTGTATGGACTCGGCACTTCGTTTCCACTATTATCTACCACGGTGCTGTTGGGCGTCATGTCCCAAGCGTCCGCATTGTCGCTGGTTTTTTCTGTGAATTCTTGGAAAGTACCATTCAGCACTTGTACTACGAAACCTTGCGCAACGACTACTCTCGCATCCGCCTTATCTGTTTTGCCTGTGCTACTGTAAGCAGTCAAGTTCACAGTATAGGTTCCATCCATATCGTAAGTATGAGAAGGATTCATGCCGGTGAATTGGAAGCCATCTCCAAATTCCCATAATAGCATGACTGCGCCTTCGGAGGCATCCATGAAGTTGTAAGTTCGGTAATCATTAGGATCAACTTCGAGCGTGAACGCTGCGGTAACGGGAGCTTGGATGTCAATGGATTTTTCCAAAGAAGCCGATAAACCAACATCGCTGGTCACTTCAAGCGTCACGGTGTACATGTCAGGAGTTTCGTAAACGTGGGTTGGCGATTCTTCTGTGGAAGTATTGCCATCTCCAAAATCCCACAAATAGCTTGTTGCATCGGTAGAAGTGTTCGTGAAGGAATATTCCAAAAAGTTCTCTTCACTTTGTGCAATATCAAATCCTGCCGAAGGCGGTACTGCACCATCTGCGCCCACTTCAATGGAGAAATTATCCAATCTAGCTTCCACTGGCCCGTTGAAGAAATAAATGGCAACTACGTCATTGTCACCAGAGTTAAAGGATAGTTTTTGCTCTAAATATTCGCTAGGATCGGAGGTGTCATTTACAGTGATAGAACCTATGGTTGCCGCAGCTGTTTCGTCACGACTTGCAGGAGCTCCAAATTCCGTGATACCTAGTACAGAAACTACTACAAAAGGATCAGAAGAGTTGTCCAACATGGTATACCAAAATCTCAAATCATAATTGGTATTCGCTTCTACGGCAATTTCTTGATAGCCAATACGAGAACCATCACTTGGCAATTTTGCTCCTTGATCTCCAAAGGTGACTGGGCTTCCAGTGATCTGAATTACGCCTCCTAGATCACTATTTCTCCAAGAATCGCGACCATCACCCGAACCATCGGGCAAGCTGTTGTCTTCAAAACCTGCTTCTAAAATAATCGGCTGAAATGGTCCTTCTACTACCTCGACTTCTATCGTAACCTCATCCATTGCACCTCTTGCGTCACTCGCTGTCAAAGTCACTGGATAAGTGCCTTCGCCTCCTTCAAAGGTAAAAGTTGGGTCTTGCTCACTTGAAGCATTTCCGTTTCCGAAATCCCACTCGAAAGTCGTTGCTTCCGTAGAAAGATTCGTGAATTTAATGGTCTTGAAATCTTCCAAAGTGGAAGCGTAGGAGAAATTGGCAGATGGAGGAATGGTATCTTCTTTTGAGTTGGAATCTGGTAGATCGAACTCAAAGGCTTTTTGGCAAGCACTGAACGCCAACGCCACCAAAGCTAGGTAAAGGAACGATTGGATCGTTCTATTTATGTGTATATTATTCATTGTTTTATTTTTTTGCTGAAGCATATAGTCTCATTGTAGCGAAGCTGCAAATTCAACAGATACTTTTATGGAAACACATAGTCACATAGAGACACATAGAATACATTTTTTGTAAAACTATGTGTCCTACTGTGCCTATGTGTTTAATATTCATGCATTGTCTATTCAAAATAATGGAGCTAAAATTTTTCTGTACGCTATCTGTTTTTCTGTTCCTAATACCCGGGATTCTGCGTCAGCACCCCACCACTTAAATTAATCTCTCTTGCTGGAATAGGTAGCAATAATTGTCTCGCATTGTAACTAGAATAGCCCATTTCTGCAGCATGATCAGTCAATATAGCATCGGCGACTCCGAATCTTAGCAAGTCATAAAATCGTTGATTTTCAAAAGCCAATTCTACGCGTCTTTCTGCTAAAAGTGCTTCTCTAGTCAAAGAAGTCGGGCGATCATCATCGGTAAATCCTGCTCTTTTTCTGACTTCCATATAAGAATCAATGGCAGCACCATCTGCGGTTTCTGCTCTGCCTGCTAAGATCGCTTCTGCGTGCATGAGTAATACATCGGCATAGCGCAAAACAATCACATCGTTGCCTGCATCACGTGGACTTGAGCCGTACGTTGGAGGGCTAGTCGTGATGTCAGAACCTTCGGGTAAGAACTTTGCGACTTCTGTCCAAGTGCCTGTATTCCAGTAAGATACGGCTGTTCTATTTCCTCCGTGTACAATAAAATCTGCTACGAGATTGTCGTTAACCATATTGTGTCCGTCTTCTCTACCTTGACGGAAAGTGGCGGTAAATTCAGAAGAAAAACTTTGGCTCTCTAGCGAGTTGCCTAATTCGTATTGCACCGCAAAAATGATTTCATCATTCAATTCATCGTAGAACACATCACTGAAATTTTCTTCTAGTGAAAACTCTCCGCTGTTCACAATGGCTTCGCACAATTGCTGCGCGCCTGAATAATTAGGATTGCCTTGTGTCATATAGACTTTTGCTAACAAGCCCTGTGCAGCTGCTTTCGATGCTCTCGATTTGAAAGTATTATCCAAATTATCTGATGCTTCTTGTAAGTCGGCAACGATTTGCGCATAAATCTGCTCCGTTGGTACTCTCGTGAATAAAATATCATTCTCTTGTGGTCCAACTACGGAAGTCGCTAAAGGCACATCACCATACAATCTAACTAACTTGAAGTAAGCAAATGCTCTCAAGAATTTGGCTTCTCCCATGTAGCGATTTTGATTGTCTTTGTCTGCTACCTCGATAAAGTTCAAGATATTATTGGCTCTGAAAATAATGTCATACATGGATTGGTAGAAATCCTCCGATTGGACATTGTTTGGGTCAACTCGGTAGCGGTGGAAATCTGCTTTTGTTCCTTCCAAAGTTGCCGTTCGCGTATTATCACTACGCATTTCAGACAGCATATACTCAAATTGGATGCCTCTATTGGAACGAACTAAACTTGTATTGGTATTTTCATTAACGCCTTGCACGGCATCATAAACACCAATCAATCCAGCCAAAACATCTTCATCTGATTCGAAGAAGGCATCTACTACGATAGCAGAATCGGGCAATGGATTGAGGAAGTCTTCGCCGCAAGAATAGCAGCTGAGCCCTATTGCTGCGATGATGATATATTTTATGTTAAATTTCATTGTTTTAATTTTGATGTGTTAGGTTAGGAGGTAACTTTGAGGTTATCTCCTAACTTTCAAGGTTAATGCTTAAAAATTGACGTTAAGACCTGCGGTCATTGTTCTGAACAAAGGCGTCCCTGCTCTTTGAGAACCATAAGCTCTAGGGCTGTTGTTGTTGTCAATGTATTCAGGATTGAAGCCATTGTAATCCTCGGAAGTGATGTACAACAGATTCTGACCTGAAGCATAGATTCTCAAGTTGCTCAAACCGAATTTAGCCAACTGAACATTAGAAAAGTTGTAGCCAATATTCACATTTCTCAAGGAGAAATAGCCCGCACTTTGCACAACATCATTCGTCAATACTTTGGGCTGCAAGAAAGAAGGGTGCGATACAATTCCAGCCTCTACTACGGCTTGCACATCATTTGTGCGACCTTGCCAGTGCGTTTCAAAATATTGATCTCCAATGTTCTTCACTTCCGCACCTTGACTTCCTTGAATCATAAAAGAAAAATCAAAATTGCCAATGATCACTTCATTCGTTAAACTCCAAATTAAGTCTGGATAAGGATCTCCGAGAATGGTTTTATCTTCATCGGTAATCAAACCGTCGCCATTCAAATCTTTTACAATCACGTCTTCTGCTGTACCATTAATTGGAATCCAAGGAGAGTTCCAGTATTCGTTCGCCAATTCGCTGTCTACGACATAGCCATAGAAAGAAGAAATTGGATTGCCCACTAAATTAATCCACTGCGAATTTCTACCAAAGCCATCTTCTAGCAATGCGCCATTGGATTCCCCAAAATTGAGTAATTCATTTTTATTGGTAGAGGCGATTAAAGTTGTATTCCATTTGAAAGTGGTATTGTTGACGTTTCTCGTTCTTATTTCTAGTTCAAGTCCACTGTTTTCGACTTCTCCCAAATTCACGATACCACCACTAAACCCAGTGACGTAAGAAACAGGATTTTCTAGTAATAATTGGTCACTGGTTCTTACATAATAATCCAAAGAACCAGTGATTCTATTTTCGAAGAATCCAAAATCAATTCCCGGATTGAACTCTTCGGATGCTTCCCATTGCAGTAAAGTATTGGCGATGTTACGAGCCGCGATACCTGGTGTGATGCCTCCTCCTGTAATGGCATTGGAAGTGTTCAATAGTGCCAAATAAGGATAGTTGTTAATGATGTCGTCGCCTACGCTGAAATTCTCATTACCCGTAAATCCGTAGCTGACTCTGAACTTCAATCTACTAATGAAACCGTCGTTCAAGAAACTTTCATTGTGCGCATTCCAACCGACGGAAACCGCAGGGAAATTCCCCCATTTTGAATCTACGCCGAAGACGGAACTCGCATCTCTTCTGAAAGAAGCATTGAACAAATATTTATCGCCAAAAGCGTAATTGACTCTAGCAAAATAGCCGATCTTATTCTTCTCCACATCAATTTCTTCAAACTCTGAAATCGAAGTTGCACCTTGCAAGTTCTTAAGCAAATCGTTGCTGTAGCCTGTACCTTCCACTCGGCTACTTTCAGATTGTCTTCTTTGGAAAGTTGCACCTGCTAATAGATTAATTGCATGATTATCAATGTCTTTACTATAAGATAAAGTATTGTCAGAAATGACTCTAGAGCGGATTCTATTTTGTAGATTATACTGCGCTCTACTTGCTTGCGCATGGTGCAAAGTACCGTCGTATCTCGTTCGCTTGCGGTTTTCTAAAGTAATACCAAGCGACGATTTAGCAATCAGTCCATCTGCTAATTTATAGCTCAAATAAGTAGAACCTAATACATTCGTTTTGTACTCATAGTGTTCTCTTTCTACGTACTGCGCATAAGGATTCATGTCGCCCGAAGTTCTTGGTCGGCTAGTGCTGCCGTCGCCATTGATGTCCAGATTGAGCAAGTGATTTTCTAAGAAATAATCTCCTACACCTACATCTGGATACGCGTTTCTGTTGATGAATTGTAAGGTCTCTTCAGTGTGATAAATCGGCAACCAAGGTGATTGTCTAATTGGATTGTGAATAGAAGTTGGCAAGGCTCTTCTTTTGGAATAAGAAGGTGTAGCTCTCAAGCCAAATTTCAAGCGATTCGTGATCTTCGTATCCATTTTTAGACTAGCTGCATATAATCTGTAATTATCCGTGATGACCACGCCTTCGTCTCCCAGCGTTCTCATGGATACACTGAATTTTGTATTTTCACTTCCACCTCTCGCGGAAAAAGAATGACTAGAAATGTTCCCACCATCGAAGAATACTTCTTGCCAATCTCTATCAATGCCCGTCACTTCAACTATCCTCTGTGCATATAGCGTGGTATTGGAAAGCTCTCCATTTTCAGCTAGTTCTTGTGCTGCCCAATCCGCAACGCTCTTTTTGTATTCTTCACTCTCAAACGCATTTTTCCTTCCGAAATAGGTTTCGTAGCTAAATTTTGTTTTTCCTGCTTGTCCGTCTTTTGTGGTAATCAAGATTACGCCATTTGAACCTTCACTACCATAGATAGCAGCAGATGCTGCATCTTTCAAGATTTCAAAGGAAGCGATATCATTCATATCTAAGTTGCCTAGAAAGTCAGAATCTACAACCAGTCCATCTACCACAACTGCTGGTCCAGAAGCGGCATTAATTGAGCCAAATCCACGAACGGTAATCGTAGGCGCAGCTCCTGCTTCTGCTGATGTCGCTTGAATATTGACCCCCGAAACTTGACCAATCAAGGCGTCATCCACTCTCGATACAGCAATTTGATCTAAGTTCTTGTTTTCTACTTTTGATACCGAACCAGTAAGGTGAGATTTTTTCTGTGTTCCATAACCAATGACGACTACTTCATTCAACTCATTTACATCTTCGGAAAGCGAAACGTTCAGTTCGGTAAGATTACCAACTGGTACTTCTTGAGTGACGTAGCCTGTATAGCTAAATACCAAAGTTGCGCCTTCGTCTACTTCAATCGAATAGCGTCCTTCCACATCAGAAACTGTTCCTATGGCAGTGCCTTTCACGAATACCGAAACACCGATTAGTGGAAAGCCTTCTTCTGCAGACAGTATCGTTCCAGTTACGGTAGTTTTAAGTGTGCGGCTTGTTAAGTAATTCGTTTCGAGCGAGTTATTGCCTCGCAATGGCGGTGAGGCACATAACAACATCACCAATAGGACTGCACCCAATATGGAAATATTGAAATGATTTGTTAATTTCGTCGTCATGATTTAATATTTTTATATTGTTTTATTTCGCTCGCCCGATTGTGTTGGGTGAGCTTTTCTTTTTGGACAAATAGTCAGAACTCCCAAGCAAGTACTACTTGAGCTATCAACTTTGATCTTGTGTTTTCCATTTTGGAAGACTTTTGCAGCGAAAATAAGCTACACAAAGATTAATCAAAGTAATAAATGAATGATAAAAAGGTAGGAGTGCAAATCCCGTTACAAGAGTATTAGTTTCATAGCTTTGCGTAATTTTTCATTTAAAAAATCAGTGATGTAAATTATTGGTTATTAATGAGATATGTATAAAATTTCTATTTTGATATAAATTAAACAGATTTTTTAGTAAATCAATGCGTTCCGTTACTATCAAATTCTGTTAGTGTTCTACTGTATTCAAAAACATCGCTAAGGTGTTCTTTCATGGCAGCAGCAGCTTCTTCAGGTTTCTGGGCAATGATGTGATCAAATATATTTTGATGCTCCTCTAAGGACTGATGAATTCTTCGAGCCTTGCAAACGTCCAATTGAATAAAGCTATTGATGATGTCGGGTGTGATAATGAGCATCAAAGATTTCAAAACTGGGTTTTTGCTGGCTTCCGATATTTTTAGGTGAAATAATAAATCTTCCTCAACAGCTTGTGCGCCCTCTTTGACTCTATTCTCATGTGCAACCAAAGCCTGTTTGATGTTCTCAATGTCTTGCTCGGTTCTGCGCATCGCCGCTAAACGAGCAGATTGTGTTTCCAGTATCACACGCGTCTCCACCAAAGCAGCAAAACCGCTGTCTTCTACCTTCAAAACATCTGTAATCAACCCCTCCAAAGCCGTGATTCCCATTCCTGCTACAATCGTCCCACTTTGAGGTAAGGTTTTCAGAATACCGTAAAACTCTAATTTCCGAATGGCGTCTCGAACACTTGTTCTACCAACGCCTAATTTCTCTGCCAACTTACGCTCGGGAGGCAAACGGTCACCTGCCTTCAATTGCCCAGAAGTAATCAATTCTTTGATCTGTCGAATGATTTTATCTACTGGTGTCTCAATTGTAATTTCTTGAAAATTGCTAAGTACATCCATTCTAATAAATCGAATTGGTGGCTTTATCTTTGGTCGGATTCAAATTGGTCAACCAATTTTTGGTAATACAAATATATTACTTAAATCTTGCTAGGCAAATTTTTTTTCAAAATTTTCTAAATTGAATTATTTTGTTTGGAATAAATAGCTTTGAAAAGTGGTTAATAAGGAAATCTATCTATTCGATTTGTCATGTGATAGAAAAGTAATTCTAAAAATTGTCGCTCTGTTTAGCTGTTTATTCGTTGATTCGATTGCATTACAAATAGCTAGAGGCGTAAGATAGACAGACAGTATGTGTGCATAACAACAAATTGCACTTTTATAGAAGATGTGAAGGTGTGTATCCCAGATTGCACAAATATCAAATAATACTTCCTAAGAGCGACTTGTTTTGGATTTGAATGGACATCGAGTCCATCCAAATCCATCAGGGTTTACTAAGGATAAAAAATGGCAAATAGCCATTTTTTATCCTTAGTAAACCCTGATCAACTGAAGGCGGTTCGACGCCGCCTTCAGTTGACATAAGCAAAGAGCAGGGTTATTGTTTTTCCAAATCTCTTACGGAAGTGCAATCTGGGATACACACGATGTGAAGTAGCAAAAATTCTGATCTCTGCTATTTTCATAACTTTATTACAACTTAAAGTATAAACTATGCCCATCCTTCTTGCTGTACTCTTTCTTCTAGGATTATTTTGGTACTTTAATCATTCTACAACCAATAGCAAATGGATAAAGCCCAATGAAGCATTTCCAACAAAATGGCGAATCCTACTTGCACAAAACGTGAGTTTTTACCATATTTTACCTAAAGAAGAGAAGGAACGCTTTGAATACAAAATCCAAGAATTTTTGCTCAATCATCGAATTACAGGTATACAAACAAAAGTCACGCAAACGGATGAATTGCTAGTAGCTGCAGTGCAGTCATTCCCATTTTCCAATTTCCAAAATGGCGATATACCAATCTTTATGAAGTCTTGCTTTATGCCGATACTTTTAATTTAGATTTTGAGACGGAAGGACGTGGAAGGAATATTTTGGGAATGGTCGGAACGGGTTATATGAACAACAAAATGATCTTGTCCCAAAAGGCATTGCGCCACGGTTTTGAGAATGATTCGGATAAGAAAAATACCGCGATTCACGAATTTGTACATTTGATTGATAAGATGGATGGTACGATTGATGGCATTCCACAGCTATTGTTGGAGCGTCCTTACGTGCTTCCTTGGTTAGAGTTGATGAAGGAAAAAATTGATGAGATTCAAGCTCGAAAATCAGACATCAATCCTTATGGCAGCACCAATCACGCGGAGTTTTTTGCCGTAGCCAGCGAATATTTTTTTGAACGTCCACAGCTTTTGGCGCAGAGGCATCCTGAACTTTATGCCATCTTAGAAGAAATTTTCGACCAAGACATAGACGAGCGCAATCTGCAGAAAATGAGGTTAGATATTGGACGCAATAGTCCTTGTCCATGTGGTAGTGGACAGAAGTTTAAGCGGTGTTGTGGGAGGTCGCATTACAGTAAATTGAACTGATTTCGCACCAAAGAACTAAACAATAATACCATTTTGCGTCCATCATTCACGCGAATGCGCTCTTCTTTAACTTGCTTAACTGGTGAATTTTTAATCTTCGCAAAAAGTTTCGTGTAATAAACATAAGCTAAATAAACTCCGAATCGCGCACTTTTGGGCAATTGGACGATTCCCAAATATGCATCGTCGAAGTCTTTTTTGATGTCTGCTTCTATTTGAAGTTTATCTTGCTGCGAAAAGCGGCGGAAGTCTACACCTGGAAAATAAACGCGCCCTCGATCATCAAAATCACTTTTCATATCGCGCAGGAAATTGATTTTCTGAAAGGCAGAACCTAGACTACAAGCAGGTGCTTTTAAATGTTGATACTGTTCTTCGTTGCCGTCGCAGAAAACACGTAAACACATCAAACCGACCACTTCTGCAGAACCATATATGTACTGCTTGTACAAGCGATCTTCGTAACGATCAAAGTGCAAATCCATTTCCATGCTATCCAAAAAGGCATCAATTAATTCACGCTCAATGTTGTAGCGATGTACCACTTCTTGGAAAGCGTGTAAAACTGGATTCAAGCTAATCTGCTCTTTAATGGCTTTGTAAGTATCTAAGCGAAATTGTTGTAGCAAATCCGCTTTTGGATAATCATGGAAGGTGTCTACAATCTCATCAGCGAAGCGCACAAAACCATAGACAGCGTAGATTGGTAGACGGAGATGTTTGTCGAAAGCTTTGATACCCAACGAAAAAGAAGTACTGTAACGATTGGTAATCAATTGACTACATTCTCGACAAACCTGATTGTATAGTGACAGCATCTTAAAGTGATTTTGTAGTCTGTTTTTTCTTTACCACATATCCACATTAGTTTTTTAATACAGAGCACATAGTCTTTTTGCTTTCACATTATAATAGAAATGCTCAAATTATATTTCCTATGTGAAAGTCACTATGTATCTATGTGGTAAATCCAATTCTAAATTTTATAGTCTTTATAGATTTCACTAGCAACCACTTGTCCTGAAATTAAGGAAGGTGGAACACCTGGTCCAGGCGTCGTCAATTGTCCTGTGAAATAAAGATTTTCTACTTTTTTACTTTTCAATTTGGGTTTTAGAAAAGCGGTTTGCAACAAGGTATTCGCTAATCCATAGGCGTTGCCTTTAAACGCGTTGTAATCCTCCACAAAATCGCTGTGTGCGAATGATCTTTTGTAGATTACATGATCTTGAATGCTCTGCCCCGTCAAAGATTCTAAGCGCTGCATGACCACTTTATAATAGTGTTCTCTTGTGGCTTCATCGTCTTTCAGATCTGGTGCTGTTGGAATTAAAATGAAGACGTTTTCCATACCATCTGGTGCAACACTTGCGTCAGTAATAGATGGTGCGCAAACGTAAAACAAAGGCTTGGTCGGCCATTTCGGATTCTCATAGATTTCGATGGCGTGCTGCTCAAAATCTTCATCAAAAAAGAGGTTGTGATGATGTAGATTTTTGAGTTTTTTGTTAATACCCAGATAAAAAAGTAGAGAAGACGGTGCCATCGTTCGTTTTTGCCAATAGTCTTCGCTGTACCGTCGGTGTTGAGGTTGTAATACCTGCTGCTCTAAGTGATGATAATCTGCGCCACCTACGATTACATCTGCTTCATATTCTGTATTCTGCGTAACGACTTTGGTTGCATGACCATTCGGCACGTAAATTTGCTTCACTTCTTGCCCTAGCTTGATTTCTACACCTTTCTCTTCTGCCAGTTTGATCATTCCTTCCACAATCTTATGCATTCCGCCCATCGGATACCAAGTTCCCAAAGACATATCAGCATAATTCATCATGCTGTAGAGAGCAGGAGTTTTTTCGGGGGTTGCCCCTAGAAATAATACTGGAAATTCAAGCAATTGGATGAGCTGAGGGTTTTTAAATCGCTTTTTGATGCCCGAAGAAATGGATTGGAACATTTGTAAGCGAAACAAGCTCTTTAAAATTCGTAAATCCGCAAATTCCCAAATGGAGTGGCTTGGTTTATGTACAAATTCATTCATGCCCACCTTGTACTTATACTCTGCCTCCGCCAAAAATTCTTTCAGTTGTTGACTACTCCCTTCTTCGTATCGCTCAAACATGGCATACAAATCTTCCATCTTAGCGGGAACTTCCATCACGTCTTCTTTGCCGAAAACAACAGAATAGGAAGGATCAAGTCTCACCAAATTATAGTAGTCCGAAACCTTTTTCCCAAATTGCGCAAAATACTGATCGAACACATCAGGCATCCAATACCAGCTTGGTCCCATATCGAAAGTGAAGCCATCCACTTCAAACTTTCTAGCGCGTCCTCCTGCTACGGTATTTTTTTCTAAAATAGTGACTTGATAACCTTGGTCAGCGAGACAAGTAGCCGCAGATAGACCCGCAAATCCTGAACCAATGACAATAATTTTTTTTGACAAACTGCTATTATTTTAATTCGTTTTTGACTAACAGCGATTATGAAATTTTGTTTATCGAAGTTAGGTTTTCGGACAAAACGGTTTTTTCTCGACTAGAACGAGAGGTCAAGAAACGTTATAAACCAATTTATTTTTGCGCCAACCTCCGAGATGCCGAAGCCCACTCTGGCGTACAACGAGCAGCCACATTATTGCCTTTGGCTTCGGTCTGAGGCGGACAAGCCGTGCAACATTAGAGCGTAAAGTTTAGGCTATCAGCCAGCTTTCGCTCTTGGTTATTAGTGCAAACAAGTTTTACCTTTTTACTTTGTTTTGCTTCTGATAGAAATTGTTCTGTACCTTTTGCACTTTGTATTGGTTAAAGATAATTCCTAAAAATTTGGGTATTCTATTTTTTAAAAATTCCCTTATTTAAATTTACTCTTTACGTAGCGATGTCCTATCTAATCCTGTTTCTTTTTGTTGTACTCTACAACTGTTTACCGTACCATCATTATTCGTGCTGAACTCGTAGGTTACCTGTGGGCTAAAACCAATAACTTCAAACTTATTCTCTGATAGGGGTTTTAATTCAAATTGACTGTTGCTGGCCCACAGTCGCCCGAACTCAAAAGTAATCTCCGATTCTCGTCCGTCCCTAACATAGGTTCCCACATATTTTTTGAGCGCTTCTTCGGGTAATATAAAGGATTTTTCTATTGGTTGATTATACAAAATCTTACGAGCGTATTTAGCAGGACTAGTTGTGATTTTATTATCTATATTCATAAGTTGAATAATCGTTTTATCATTATTGATATGTCTTTCAACTAGGGTTGTATAGCCAGCCCAATAACCTGTATGCATAACTCTCTTACCATAAATACTGTCTTCTAAAACATCCCACCCAAATCCGTATTCCGTTTCTTCACCATCTTCTGTTGGGTAGGACGAGAAAATGAATTTTCTGTCTTCATCATTTATAAGTTCGTTCCCATATAGTGCCCTATCCCACTTAAGCAAGTCGACTGTATTATAGTTGACCATCCCATCACCAACTATACCGTCTAAATAAACAACATAATCATCTTCAGGAGAATCATCAGGTAATATATTTCGCTTTAAGCTATCTGAATAAATATAGCCTAAGGCATAATTATTGATTTTCTTTGGATTAAACCTTCTCTAGTAAACAAAGGTATTCTCCATCTCAAGCGGTGCAAAAATCTTTTCATTCAAATACTCTTCAAATGATTTTCCACTGACTCTTTCTATGATGGTGCCTAGCAGTAAATATCCAGTGTTACTATAGCTAAATTCTTGATTCGGTTCTAATTCCTTCTCTGGTTGCAGTTTTGCAAAAGTTTCGATTACATCTTGATTTGTAGCTATTATAGACTTATCCCAGCTTTCTTCCATCATACTCATGTAATCAGGTAGTCCTCCAGTATGTATTAGTAAATTTTTTATGGTGATACCTTTGTACATCTTCAGCTCGGGAATGTATTTGCTAATTAGGTCATCGTAAGCGAGCTTTCCTTCTTTTTGAAGTTGTACAATTCCCATTGCAGTAAATTGTTTTGAAACTGAAGCTAATTCAAAAGTGGTCTGAATATTCAATTTCTCATTGGTCTGTTCGTTGGCAATTCCATAGCTTTTGTGAAATATGACTTTTCCATTTTCTGCTACCAGTACGTTACCGTTAAATTCATTTCTTTCAAAATGTGCAGAATAAACAGAGTCAAGTTTTTGGCTTTTATCATTTTCTTCAACTTCAAACTCAAGAGTAACTTTTTTTGTGTTTTCCTCTTTCTTGCAGGCTAATGTGAGGGATAGTACTGATAAGAAAATAATTACTTTTTTCATTTTTAGATTGTTTTGTTGTTTTTATTTTCTAGGCTAAATCAATGAGTCAATGTCTATTTCTTCTGTACACCAAAGCAGCTATTTATACTTTTCAAAGCACAGCGAAAACTACTTGTCCTTCAATATATCACGTATAATTTTAAGATGATGTTCCGTGTGAATAGTAAGAAACTTGATTGTCTTGTCTCTATTTAGAGTCCCAAAGACAGGATGGTTAAAGTGCTTTTTTGCTGGGAGATTAGATAGTTTCTCAACTGTAGTAAGCGCTTGATCGTAATGCATTTGTATGGTATCAAGGTCTACATTTGCTTTAGGTCTTACCGCCTCGGGCGCAGTAGCTCTTCCTCTAGGAATCGTATTAAAAGTAAAGACATAAGCACGTATCATATTGAATTCACTTTTATAATTGCTTTCCTCAGATTGTTCTAAAGCTTTATATATCTGATTGACAACTAAAAAAATATGATCAATATGCCACGAAATAGCAGCTTCTGACACTTCTAGGTTCTCAGAATCTCGTACCGCTACATAGGTTGCTACTTCATCCAGTTTTTCTTTAAGTCTGGACTTTCTTTTGTCTAAATTTGCATTCGTAATACTGCTTGAGAGTAATATACTTCCCGTAATGATTACTATTAAATAGATGCGTTTTTTCATAAGTCTATTTTTAAATTATTAGCTCAAAAATAGCCTTAAAATCAGTGCCTTAGATAAAAATGGGATGGGCGTGCTTCTTTTGTGATGAACGGGAAAGCTAGTAAAAGTCAGCTTTTGAAAATGATCTAGAAACGGGAATAGTTGTAGCAACTTTATCTAGTCGCATGGTAAGTGATCTCGCATTGCCATCAATAGATGTAATGTGTTGCATATTGATAAGGTAAGAGCGATGACAACGTTTTATTGGAGAAAGATTTTCTAATTGTATTTCAAGCTGTTTTAAAGAAAGCCTGATAAGTTTATGTACAAGCACATGATCTTCCAAATGATATATCTTCACATAATTCCCTTCTGATTGTGCATAGATAAACTCCGATAATTGTAGTACAATAGGCGATGCCTTTACACTTTCTTCTTGTATTTGCAGGGTAGTGGTCTTCTCTACTGTCGTGGGCAGTAATTGATTAGAAAGTAATTGTGCTCTCTCTATATTGCGTTTTAAAAGTGTGCGCTCTGTAAAAAATATTATACCTAAAACAGGGAAAACTCCTATCGAAATAGTGATTTCAAGAAAATTAAAAAAGGTTTGATAGAAAACAATATCACCCCACCAATAGTAATTATGCAGGGAATTAAAAGCACTGATGATCAAGATGCAACAAGATTGTAATAGAATTTCCTTTGCTATGATCCATTTTTCTGGACGAAAAAACGCTTGAAATAGTTTAGGAAGGATAAAATAGGTAGTAGCCACACCAAGAAAAACGGAAACCCCAAAACCCGCCAAGAAAATATGTTTATAAGTTGTTAAACGGTCCGCTCCAAAAGGTTGATAAACAATCAAAAACATGAAAACAAAAGTTCCTGATATCATAGCATATAACCACTTGTATTTAGTGGATTGCAATAATGGATATGGTAAGTTGAGCCACTGCATAAAGAACTACTATATTTTAGTCTGATATGTATATAAATCATACATTACATTGACATTAATTTTTGGTTTCATTGAGTAGTTGACTGATGGCTCTTATCAACAATCAGGAGGAGATGATTATAGGACCAAATGAAAATTTTTAGTTTCTAAAAGTTTTCATTTGGTGAGGGTTTTCTGAAGAAAAATAGCTCTTTTTCTCTGAAAGTCCCCTTGCAAACAAGATGAAAAATTTATTTTTCGTCTTGTTTTCAAGAAATAACGTAGTTCAAGCAGAATAAAAAAGCTCAATTTT
This sequence comes from Bacteroidota bacterium, assembly GCA_039176995.1. Lineage (GTDB taxonomy): Bacteria > Bacteroidota > Bacteroidia > Chitinophagales > Saprospiraceae > JAAUTG01. Next base: position 648 of record JBCDFY010000084.1, on the reverse strand, counting down.
TGCTTAAAAGATTTTCTCCCTCTAATTCTTTACAAGAGCCAAAATTTATTTAACTGATGGTCAATAGTTTGTGGTTCACGCCTGAGGCGGATACATCTGCCTAAAAAAGAATTTATGAGTTTAGCTCCCGATAGCTATCGGGAGATGAATAAATTATTTCAACGGCAGGTTCATAAGATATTGGCTATCAGAACGATAAAATTTAGATATGCTTTAAGAAGTAAATCCATTCATCTAACTTATCCTGAATGATATTATTGAATTTCCCAACTTTGATAGTCCAATATGCAGGATAGATTTCGTAAACTTCACTCACCTAATAAATCTCTGTCTGAACTTATGTCAAGTTCAAAATATCTCCTTTGTGGATTCCTTCAAAATGTGTTGTTCCATGATAAACGTAATCTTTCCCTTGTCCTAAGCAATTGTTATTGATATTACTTTCTTTACTTTCGCATATTCTTCCCCTTCATCAAGACATTCCGTTATCGCCTTTGATGTGCCATACAGTATTCTGTGAAAGTAGTCGTATTCTCTACTATTTTGAACCTTAACAATAATTCCCTTTCGTGTTTTCGACAAGAATATCAACTTGATTGTGTTTGTCGTCAGCGTCGTCTTTATTCCCTTCGCTTTCTAATATTTTTT
>JBCDFY010000083.1:0-27656 GCA_039176995.1 Bacteroidota bacterium | reverse complement strand
GTTAAAAACAAAATCCTGTTTGAGCGCAGCGAGTTTGATTTTGTTTAGGATTTTGGGCATTTTTAAAGCGTTAAGAAATCCATACAGTCTTGATTTTTTGTTTCTTTTTGATCAAGCAAAAAGAAAAGGCACTGATAATCAGTTGCTTAGGCAATTAAGAATGAACTTTAATTTTTACAGGAAAACCCTAACAAAACAATAAGGCAATCGCAAGAAAAAATTCGATCGTTCGTATGGATGCAATATTAAAAGGTCTTAGACCTATTTTTGCTTTAACACTACGGTCTTAGACCAAGTAGTATCTCATCCAAGTCATAGACTTGGACGATCCCGTTTTCTTGCGATTGCCATGTACAAAACAATCATCCTTTAGATTTGTATTTTTCCCGCGTCTCACTAGGCGTTTCTCCGAATTCCGCAAAATATGCTTTGGAGAAATTAGCATGATCTCGATAGCCAACTTTGTCTGAAATGTCGCCGATCTTAATGTCGGTATTAATGAGTAAATGATAGGCGTGTTGCATCCGAATGTATCGAATGTATTGCGAAGGCGATTTATCCAATAAGGCTTTGATTTTTCGATATAGTTGCGGGCGACTCATCAACATGGCGCGACAGAGGTATGGTTCTACTTTGAAGTTTTCGTTGCCCATATTTTCTTTGACGACTTGCTCTAGTTTTTGCAAAAACTGAAGTTCTGGGTCGTCAGCTGGAGCATTAGTAACATTATCTGTGAAAGAAGCTAAGCCGCTGTATTTTTGTTGTAAGCGTTGGCGGTTTTCTATAAGTTTTCGGAGACGAATGAAGAGTTCTTTTTCATTGAAGGGCTTCACTAGATAAGCATCTGCGCCCACTTCCAAACCTTCCAGCTTCCCTTCTTGGTCGCCTCTTGCAGTTAGCAATATGATTGGAATGTGGCTGGTGCGTACATCTTTTTTCAAAGTGCTGACGACTTCCATGCCGTTCTTTTTGGGCATCATCACATCACTTATAATGATGTCAGGTACTTCTTTCAATGCTGTTTGGATACCTGCTTCTCCATCATACGCAATCGAAATTTGATATTGATCTTGTAGTATATCTTCTAAAAAGATGACAACATCTCTGGTATCTTCTATGATGAGTAAGTGAGAGAGATCGCTTACTTTTTCTTGCTTAATTTCGATCTTTGGAACAGTTTCATTTGAGTTCACTTCTTCAAGCATGTCTGTATCTGTAATCGCATCTTTCAAGGGCGCATTATTGCGAATGGGTAAGTGCACTAAAAAAGTGGTGCCGCGTCCCAATTCGCTATCGACCTCAATTCTACCGTCCATTAATTTGACCAGTTCTTGCACTAAAGACAATCCAATACCAGAGCCCTTTTCTTTGTTAGTAGACTCGTTGGATGCCTGCTGAAAACGATCAAAAATGTGTTCCAAATCTGCTTCTGAAATACCAATTCCATTGTCTTGCACCGCAATCATTAGTTGCTTTTCTTGACGTTGGGCAGTAACACTAATGCTACCGTATTGTGGCGTAAATTTGATTGCGTTGCTGATTAAATTGTAAAGAATTTGGGTGAGCTTATTACTATCGAAGTCCATCATTAGCTTTTTCTCTAAAGAAGAAAAAGTAAGATGCAAATCCTTGGAACGCGCTAAGGAATGAAAGGAGTTAGAAAGATAGCGCAAGAACTGGATGATATCCGACTGCTGTAATTCCAGTTGTGCTTTGCCCGATTCCAATTTGGATAAGTCCAGAATTTCGTTGATGAGATCGAGGAGATTGTCGGCATTTCGCTGGATGAGTTCGACTGCTTTGTCGTGTCCTTTTATGTTTTTGCTCATGCCTTGAATAACGGTCAGCGGTGTTCGGAATTCGTGGGTAATATTAGTGTAGAGTTTAGTCTTAATGGCATCTAGTTCTTTGAGTTGATTAGCTTGCGTTTTCTTACGTTCTAACAGGTTCATTTTGTGTCCAGTGCCAATTGCTAACAAAATTAGCATCGCTAGAAAAGATATATATAATACGTAACTCGCGATAAGTGGATGGTTTCCATAATCGTACCAAGAAAAGAGAGGCGCGAGTGTATGAAAAGTACTACCAACAATAAATACAGTACAAGCAATCAAGAAATAACTTGCCAGTTTGTTGTTTTTGCGCACTGCCATCACTCCCAATACTACAGGAATTAATAAGCTCAAAAAAGTGGTGATTCTCTGTAAAAATTGTACGATAGTCAGTAAAAAATCAGGTAAATAATAACTGATGTAAGGAATTTCAAGAGCGATGAGTATAGCTTTGAAAATCAACCAGTTGTTAATCAATCGGATGCCTCCTTGCCAGTGTTTTGGCAGCTCTAAATAAGCAATTGTAAATTTTAGTAGTCCAAAAATAGTGAAGTAAACGCCGATCCACCAAATCGTTCTGGAGAGATCAGGATTGGTTGGAAAAATGGGAAAGATGTAGTTGTTTGGCAAATTGAAAATGAAGACGAGCAAAGCAGAACTTACCATGATGACATAGAACAAATGCAGCCTTTCTCTTTGAATGAAAAAGAGGGTCAAAAAATAGAGAATCGGAATCAGGACTGTTCCGAGCAAAATGCCATTCCAGTAGATTGTTTTCTGTGGTACAAAAGTCGCTTCTAGTTGCTTGTCGGAATGATAAATTTCTAGGCGATTGGCTTTGTCTCGATGGTAAGGATAGAAGCCTTGAAGGTTAATGTAAACTGTTACAATTTCTTTGCTTTGAAGTGGAACAATAAAGTAATTGGCGTAGGTTTTCAAAGGCTTTTGAGCAATCGAAATATCACTGCCCGTGATTTGTATTTTAGAGGAATTGGACAGATAAACAGTTGCTAATTTGCAGCTCAATGCTCCTTTCCCAATGCGAAAAATGAAGGTGCTATCACGCTCAGAATGTCCTTGCACTTGAAAACGAATCCAGTATTGATCTTTGGGAGTGAGTTGTATTTCTGGAGGATTATCGTCAAACCTTTTATTTGCGACTGCCGGGTAACTGAATTGCCCATTCTGGTCTGCTAAGATTTCTAAAAAATCTGCAATATTGCAGGTACGCTCTTGGAAAAATTCTCTCTGAAAATCTTGATGCTCAACAGAAAAGATTTGTGCTTGCAATGAAGCAGAAGATAAATAAAAGAAGGTGAGTAAAATACTAATTAGAGCATTAGGTGAAGTTGGCAAAACGCAAAGTTTTAGAGTAGTTGATCTTCCAAAGTTAAGAAAAAATGGATAGCAAAATTCAAACATTCCATCACTAGCATATACAAAAAGTTATATATATAGCCAAACTATGCTTGCTGAGAGCGACTTGTTTTGGAATTGAATGGACATCGAGTCCATCCAATTCCATCAAGGTTTCATAAGGATAAAAAAACGGCAATTGCCGTTTTTTTATCCTTATGAAACCTCGATCAACTCATGGCGGTTCGATGCCGCCATGAGTTGAAATAGGCAGAGACTATAGCCTTTGTTACTTCAGATTTTGGTAAGAATTCATAGCTCTCATTGGACTCACCACACCAAATTCGGCTGATCAATTACTGAAACTTGTGTGTCCTTTGAAAGTGCTTTCAACTCTTTTGTGATGCGCTCAATTTGCTGAAAATCATCGGCTTTGCAGGAAAAAGAAAGATCGAGTCCTTCGCTCAAAGTATCCATGCGTTTGAGAGAGACGGAAGAGAAGGTTTTGAGTAATAAAGAAGTGATTGGTTCTAGTTCTTCAAGATCGGTTTGAATGTTGAGAAAAATACTATCTTGTTCTTCGTGTGGCGTCTTGCCTGTGAACCTTTTATGTAGCCACAATAGCAACAAAATCAAGGGAATAGCTACTAGAGCGATGATAAATTGTGCTGCTCCCATCGCCAAACCTAGTCCTATGACCATAAACAAATAAATCAACTCTTCAGGGTCTTTGATGGCTGCTCGAAAGCGCACAATGGACAAAGCACCTACCAAGCCTAAAGACAACGCCAGAGAGGACTTCACAACGGTAATAATTAGCATAATAATCAATGCCAAGGGCAAAAAATTGTTAGCAAACCGACGACGATTGGAAATCGCATCTCCAAAACGAATATAGAAAGTGCGAATGGCGAGCGAAAGCAGTGCAGTCAACAGAAATCCGATCAGAAAATCAACGATATTGATTTCATTAGAAAATTGCTCTAAATATTGCTCAAATCGCAACATGGAAGGTTCGTTTTTCTTGTAAGAATAAGGATCAAAGGTAGTATATTTTTTACATGGAGGTAATGAATTCTAAATCCGGTATGTACCAAATTGCACAAAGACTGAAAGTGCTTTTTGAGAGCGACTTGTTGTGGATTTGGATGGACGTAGAGTCCATCCAAATCCATCAAGGTTTCTTAAAGACAAAAAATGGCTGAAAAGCCATTTTTTGTCCTTAAGAAACCTTGATCAACTCATGGCGGTTCGACTACGTCTGCCTCAGGCTGATGCCGCCATGAGTTGAAAAAAGCAGAGATCAGAGTTTTTGCTACTTCAAATCTTCTATAAAAGTGCAATTTGGCACCCCCTAAATCCACCGCGCTTATAACAGATTGCATAAAAAATGAAGTAAGTATTGTTAACCCTTTTCTAAACTCACAGTTTTCCTCTACGAAAAAGAAATTAAGCTTAATGACAAACACTCAACATTTACTTGCAAGTAGCAATTCTATTTTAAAATGAGACCATTTGTAAAGAAGAAATCCTCCAATTTTTTTGCTTCTAAATTACTTGTGTACAGTTGCTTATCGTTCCTTTTCGCTTGTCAATTGCATGGACAAAGCTCAAGCGATACCATTGATAAAACATTAGATTTTGCTGGAAAAAGCACGCTAGTCGTTTGGAATATTAACGGTGGTATAGAAGTGGAAAGTCACATTGGCGATGAAGTAAAATTAGAGATAATAAGAAAATATAGTGCTAAGAGTCAAGCACTTGTAGAGAAAGCAAAGGAGGAGTTGAAAGTAAAAACCGTTTATTATGGAGACACCTTGGTAGTTGCGATAGATCCTCCTTGTGACGAAAGAAATCGAAATTGGAAGAAAGGTTGGCACGGCAATGTCTGGTGGAATGGCTGCGAATGGAATCCAAAGTATGAATTCTATATGAGTTTTAAATTGAAAGTGCCGCGTAGAACAAATTTGATTCTTTCGACGGTACATGAAGGTGTAATTGAGGTCAGAAATGTGACGGGTGACTTATGCGTTAATCATGTGCATGGCGACATTCAATTGAATCAAATTTCGGGTGCCGTGGAAGCCAAAACGATACACGGAGATATTGACTTGCAATACAGTCAAGTCCCCAAAAAGGATGCTTCTTTTTATGCGCATCATGGCGATATTGAAATGAAACTTCCAAGCAATAGTGCTGCAAAGTTATTCTTCAAATCGCACGACGGTGATTTTTATACAGATGCTGATGCAAAAGCCCTAAAAACCATAAATGATACGTATCAAAAAGTGGAAGGAGAAGGGAATGGACTCAGCTACCGTCTTTCCAATCGCTCGGGTGTGCAGTTGCGCGGCGGGACAGTCGTTTTAGATTTTGAAACTTGGCACGGTGATGTTTATGTGCGAGAGGGGAAGTAGAGTTTTGAAAATTTTTGTGTTTCGTAAATTGGTAACTTGAACTATTATATTTCTATAAATAGCTTGCTCTTTTTGTCTTAACACAAAAAGAACCAAAAAAGTCAAGACTGAATTTCTTTCTTAACGCTCCAAAAGTATCAAGAAGACTAAACAAAATAAACTCGCCTCAGCGATTATTTTTCAAACTTTTACTCATAAGTTACACCAACTTCCCACTTTGACTAGCGATGGATTTTGGCTCATACAGTATTTTGTTTTTAACGCCTTTTTGGCACTTTTTCCACTAAAAGAAATTAGGTCAATACATATCGTTTCACAAAAGATTTATCTAAAATGAACAACAACTATCCCACAAAAATTTTTAGAGAATCAAATTTCAAGTGTTATCATAATATAGTACTTACACTGAAAATTCATTTTTCAAATAGATTTTAGTAAAAAATAAGTACTAGCCATTAAAAATAATTTAATCATGCAATTAATAAAAAATATAGTTCTTATCACTCTGATTTTCAGCTCTTTCCAATTGTTTGGACAAGAATCTGAACAACTCATTATTCCACTGAGCGATAGCGGAAAAAGAGGGAAATTAGAAGTTGGCTTACATCGCGGGAACATCAGCGTGAAAGGTACTAACCGTAAAGATATTTTGATTCGCTATGCTTCAAAAGAAAAGAAAGTTAGTCGAATCGAAGACGCAGGTAATGGTCTAAAACGACTAAATGGTAACTCGGTGGATTTGCAAGTCACAGAGCGAAAAAATGAGGTCGAAATAGGCGTAGGACACAATACAACCGTCAATTTGACCATAGAAATTCCAAGCAACTTCGATTTAGATGTCTACACCCACCATAGTGATGACATCCTACTCGAAAACATTAATGGTGAAATAGAGGTGCAAAGCCACCACGGTGGTTTAGTTGCAAAATCTATTTCGGGTTCGCTGGTTGCTAATTCTTGGCATGGCGATCTCATTGTCACCTTCAACAAAGTAACACCTAATATCCCACTGGCATTTAGTACGTATCACGGCAACGTAGATATTACGATACCTTCTGGTACGAAAGCGAATTTGAAGCTAAAGTCTGAGCAAGGAGAAATCTTGACAGGTTTTGATGTGAACTTGAAGGCCCAAGCTCCCACAGTAAAAAATACTGGACAAGGAGGAACTTATAAAGTCAATATTGACAATTGGGTGATGGGGACGATCAATGGTGGCGGTTCTGAAATTCTTGCCAAAAATCACGATGGCGATATCTATATCCGAAAAGGGAATTAAACCTCCCAAGTTCTGAAAGGGAAGAAAGTTGCAGAGAGAAGAAGTCTCACACCTATACACTTTTTGATAATTCAACTGGCTCGCCGCCTAAAGGCGGCTTGCAGAGGGTTTTTAGGGCAGAAACAGATGATTTTTGTAACAAAAATCATCTGTTTCTGCCCTAAATCCCCCTACCTTTCGCGCCGCAGGTGCGAAAGAAAAAGTGTACAGGAGTGAAAGAGGAAATAACTTTTCTCTCTTTTTGCTACAAAGTAATTACACCCTGACGACAACTCCTCCCAAATCATTGATTATCAATTTTTTACTTTCTAAAACTTCTGCTTACCACCAAATAACCTGCCTGCCTCTCAAATACAAAATAATGTTAATATTTTCTCATACTGTATCGCAAGGTTGTCTATATTGATGCTTATCAGTAGTTTTGTTATGAAAACTTAATTGCTGGAAAAATAATAAACCTTATTCACAAAATAAGAATTTCTAGTTTTGACTTAAATTGAAAAGTCGCTAAAAACATAGATATTTTTTGTGAATAACTACTAATAAGTCGTTATCAAAAAATGAACGCTATGATAGTAAGTCGTTTTACTGCGTTCAAGAAAAGCTGTAGGCAGTATTTGCCTCCACAAGGCACATTAATTTTGTTAGACCAAGATCAGGATAAACAAAAATAGATCTACAGCTGACCTTGTATTAATTAGTTGTACCTCATTATATTACATTAGTATTCCACTTTACGAGTAACGTAAGGCCTTGCCTACTCTATATCCAAAATTCTCTTCTCGAATCTAATTTTTCTTCCTTTGAGCATTATTTTTATCTTGTGTGTTTGTTAGTGTTTAACTCAAAAGTAGACACCTTTTAGGAATCTAAGTAAAAACTCTTATGAGGAGGTTTTTTTGTCTGCTCCAAAGGAAGTCTGAGGGGAAAAGACTTTCTGCGGTTCATTTTCTCTATTTTCAATTTGTATCCACTTTTAAGGTGTTTAATAGAATACATTGATGAGCAGCCCAATCAGAATAAATGGTTTAGATCATGTTGCGATTCGAGTGAAAGACCTAGAAGTTTCGATCAAATGGTACGAAGAAGTTCTTGGATTGAAAAAATACCAACTGCCCAAATGGGGTTCGTTTCCGGTATTTATGCTTTCAAGTAGAGCAGGTGTCGCTCTATTTCCTGCTGATCTTGATGATCCATTACTTGATGCTGCTTCTAAGAATGTGAAAATAGATCATTTCGCTTTCAATGTAGATGAAAAGAGCTTTGAAAATGCGAAAAAAAGATATGCTGAATTAGGTATAGCATTCAGTTTTCGAGATCATCATTATTTTCATTCGATATATGCTAGAGATCCCGACGGACACTTAGTTGAACTAACCACTTTAGTAGTGGATGAGGCTAATTTTTACAATGAATAAAAATATGGTGCTTTCTAGGAAAAATTTTGTCAAGGGTATCGCAATTGGAACCGTAGCTGCTCCTTTTGCCATCAGAGCCTTAACTGGTGATGCAATAGCACAAGAAGATTCTACTTCCAGCTCCGTTTCCACCGAAAAATTTCAGTGGAAAATGGTCACTACTTGGCCACCCAACTTTCCAGTGTTAGGAGAAGGTTGTACTTATTTTGCTGATTTGGTACGCAAGATGTCGAATGGGCGAATGGAGATTAAAGTTTATGGTGGTGGAGAATTAGTACCTGCTTTGGAATGTTTTGATACGGTACGTTCAGGAGCGGCAGAAATGGGAAGTGGGGCAGCCTACTATTGGGCAGGAAAGTCCCCCGCTGCGCAGTTTTTTGCAACCGTTCCTTTTGGTATGAATGCGCAACAAATGAATGCATGGCTGTTGACTGGAGGAGGTATGAAACTGTGGAAAGATTTGTATGCAAAATTCAACTTAATTCCCTTCGTTTTTGGCAATACAGGCGTACAAATGGGTGGTTGGTTCAATCGGGAGATCAACACCATTGCAGACTTCAAAGGATTAAAAATTAGGATGCCAGGCTTGGGTGGAAAAGTGATGGAACGCGCTGGTGGAACTCCTGTTTTACTAGCTGGCGGAGAGATTTACACAGGTTTGGAGCGCGGCGTTTTGGATGCTACGGAGTGGATTGGTCCTTTCCATGATTCCAAAATGGGTTTCGATCAAATTGCAGAATATTATTACACACCTGGTTGGCACGAACCTGGTACGGTATTGGAACTCATCATTAATAAAGAAGCCTTTGAAGACTTGCCCGAAGATTTGCAAAATATCATCAGTGTGGCCGCAGAGTCCATTAACAATTGGGTATTGTTAGAGTTGGAAACGAAGAATGCAGAGTATCTTTCTCTTTTGATAGAACAAGGTGTAAAAATTCGGCAGTTTTCCAGAGAGGTATTAGCCACGCTGCGCACTTATACTAAAGATATTCTGGAAGAACTTACTGCTGAAGATGAATACGCAAAGAAGGTCTATGCTTCTTTTCAAGCCTATCGAAAGAAAGCCGTGATGTGGTCAGAGCTGACGGAGAAAGTGTTTTATAATAATATACAGATTGGTTAAGGTTGATAGATAAATTACGTATTCTGACCAAGCAAATTTTGTTCTAGCACAAAGCGAAGAATATAAATATTCATCATGTACCCCTATTCCGTCTATTTCTGTACTTTCACTAGTTGCGTCGTATCTAATCCTTCTAAAACCTCAACATTAATACCGTCTGAAACCCCCAATTGCACAAGCGACGACTCGTATTCATCTCCCTTTTTGAGGTCCACCAAAGTAGAATCGCCTTTGAAAATCAGATCTCGCTCTTTAATGGCAAGTACATTCTTTTTGTTGTTCAAAATAATGTCTGCATTGGCACTGTAACCTGCTCGTAGTAATACACCATTTTTTTCTGGATTTTCGATAGCAGCTCGAATTTGAAAGTTGACGACGCCATTGGTGTTTACGCCTTTGGGAGCGATGAATTCCAGAGTAGCATCAAATACCTCGTCTTGAATAGCACCAACGGTTAATTTTAAAGGCATTCCTTCTTTCAGCTTCCCAACTTCTGATTCATCAATGTTCCCTTCAAAGACCAAAGAACTCATATCGGCTATAGAGGCAATGGTCGTACCGTCATTAAAGGTGTTGCGTTCGACGACTGAGCCACCTTCCTTTATGGGCGTGTCTAATACCATCCCATCCGTGGTGGCAGTGACAATATTGGCGACTTGCTTGGAATTATTAGAAACCCCTTCTTTCAAGAGTTGTAGATTACTAATTGCAGCATTGAGTTCTTGTTGGCGGACATCTAGGTCTAGTTCTAGCTGCTTTAAACTATTGCTAGTGCGGATTTGCGCATTTTTGAAGTCTGCTTGCCGTAACTCTAAATCTAATTGAAACTGCCGATACTCTTGCTCAGAAATAACTCCTTCATCGAATAGCTTTTTGTTACGTGCCTCTTCTCGTTTGGCATTTTCAAGGGTCGCTCTTGCATTTTCTACATCTAGGTTTTCTTTATTCACTGCTTGCTGCCGTTCCAATTCTTGCTTGGACTGCTTGTAGCGCAGTCTCGCCAATTCTACATTAGCCTGTGCATTACTCACATTCACTTCATCAGGTACTAGCTCAATTCTAGCGAGTCGTTGTCCTTTGGCTACCAAATCACCAGGCTCTACATAAAGTTCGTCAATGACGCCCGAAATTTGTGCTTTCACCATCACTTCTTTTCTAGGATTGATCGCGCCCGTAGCCACAATTTTTTCGGTAATGTTTGTTATGAAAGCCTTGGTCGTTTCTATTTCGCCATCGTTTTTGTCGTTTTGACTAGCGAAGTAACGCCAGAGTCCTACGATAGAAAGTAGTAAAACTACAATACCAATTCTAAGAGCCCATTTTTTCATGTTGTGTAAATCGTTTTGGTGATTTCTTTATGCAGTGAAGATCAATTATAGTCAATTGACAAATTACTTTTTTCTTGGCTTTTTTGACCATCTTTTTAGCAGTACTATCCAATCCCCGTTTTGCTTGCGTCTCCGTTTTGAGCTACTAAGTAGCAAGCGTATCTGGTTAGGGCAGTATCGTCTATTGATCTTGTTGCACCACTACCCAACTGAACCATTTTACTGATGCCAGTAAAATGGTCGGTTTCATCTATTCCTGAGTTTTTGCAAGCGTCGATTACTTTGGAAATTGCTTTAGAAAAATTCTGCCATTTAGAGTAGCCAAATAGCTGTTGAAGTTCTCTCGCGCTCCAACATTCTGCTCCGACGAGTTCGTAACGAGCAGCTTCAAATTTATCGAAAAGTGCTTGAATGAGTTCTTTCTTCATAGTTGAATTTTAGTCTTGTACGAAGTATTAGGAATTAAGTATTAAGACTACAAGTTTTGTGATAAAAACCTGAATTTTGGAACTATTGACTCACTAAAAATACTAGATTTTATTCCTAAATAGCTAGATTTTGCTTATCTAACATCTTATACTTAATACTTCGTACAACCCTAATTGAATTTTAGAGATACTCTTACTTAGAAATGGCGAATATACAAATTACGTGAACACTATTTTTGAGGACTTTTCAATCAAAAAAGGTAACTACTCATCCCTCAACGCCTCCACTGGATTCATCCTCGCCGCCTTCATCGCAGGAATCAGGCCTACGACAACACTACAAAGCACAAGGATAAAAATCGCACCTAAGCCAACGTACAATTCTACTTCTGGCGTAGCAAAAAAGTCAGAATCACTGCCTTGTACAGCCAAATTGATGAGATAAACTACACCAATACTGCTAACTAAACCTAGATAGCCAGCAATGAGCGTAATCAAAATCGTTTCAATGATGAAGCTACTAGCAATAGAGCGAGGAGTCGCGCCTAGTGCTTTTCGCAATCCAATTTCTTGCGTCCGTTCTTTGACAGAAATGAGCATAATGTTCCCAACACCTACTACGCCAGCAATCAAGCTGCCGATGCCTACAATCCAAATAAGGACTTCAATACCTAAAAATAGACCTGAAATTTTCTTGAATTCTTCTTCTAAATTAAAAGACCCAACACCTTCCACATCCTCAGGATCCACATCGTGCCGATTTTTGAGCAATAGCTTCAGACGCTCCTCTAACTCAAGAGAAGAGATACCTTTATTTACGGTCGCGACCATATAGTGAACAGTATTGGGTGCACTAATGACTTGCTGCGCCGTAGTCAGTGGCATCATGATGCTTTCCTCATCTTCCTGACGTTTTCCACCTTTACTTGAAGATTCAACAACACCCACTATTTGGTATTTACTGCCTCGGATTTCTAGATATTCTCCAATGGATTTTTGATCTGGAAAAAGGAGTTTAGCCACTTCCTTTCCAATGACCACGATCTTCCTACGATTATCCAAATCACTTGCATTGATAAATCGCCCTTCTTTCACCTTCATCGGTTCGATCTTAATCATATCGGGAAACTCGCCGCGTACTTCATAATCTGCTTGTAGTTGCCCTACCGTGAACGATTCAGAACCAATGTATAATCTCGGAGCGAGATACTCTACTTCCTTTGAAAAGCCACTTCTGATCGCCTGTACATCATCGGTATTGAGATTGACACTTCTTCCAGGCTGGAAACCTGCATAGGGCAAGGATGTACGTTGTCCCCAGATGTAGATAGAATTTACGGCTTGATCTCCGATTTGACTGAACACGCCATTTTTTAGCCCTTTGCCACTCCCCATCAGCATAACCAACATAAATACACCCCACCAAATGCCCAAGCCCGTTAGGAAGGTGCGCAGCTTATGCCGTCGGATAGTTTCTGTTATTTCTTGCCAGCCTTCGAAGATCGAATTCATTTAATTTACTTTTTTAGTGCCTCCGCCGTATTGATAGAAGTAGCTTTACGAGCAGGAGCAATGCCTGCAATGACACCAACTATGACCAAGAGAAAAATAGCAGAGACGACTATACGCAAATCTACTTCTGGATTGTAGAAGAAATCTAACTCTACGTCATTACTTTGCATCAATTGATCAATACCTGTAATGAGTGCATAACCTGCTACTAAGCCAATGAATCCAGCCATACTGGTGAGGAAAATGGACTCTTGAATAACCATGCCAATGATGGAGCTATTCGTTGCACCGATCGCTTTTCGGATGCCAAATTCTTGCCTGCGCTCGCTGACGGTAATCAGCATGATATTACTCACGCCGATCATGCCTGCAATCAAACTACCAATGCCTACGAACCAAATGAATCCATTGATGAATCGAAAAACAGTGTTAAATTCTGCGTATTCTTCCATATTATTATAGACGCTAAGTGCCTGCCGATCATTGCGGTCAAATTGATAGCGTGCTGCTAATTGTCCTCGAATTTGTGCTTCCAATTCCTCTGAGGATTCCGCTGTTTTTCGATTGTGAGTTAAAATGATATTGTTTAAGCGATCTTCTTGAGCAAAAAGTTTCTGTGTCGTCGTGACAGGTAAGTAAATAGTACGATCTTCATCATCGTCTCCTTCATCCATAAAGACCCCTGCCACTCGAAATGGGATCCCTCGAATAGCTAAATACGCTCCAATGGCACTTTCCCCATTTTGAAAAAAAGATTTCTCTACTTCTTGGCCAATAACACAAATTTTTGCTGCTCTTTGAAGATCGTTATCATTCAGAAAGCGTCCTTTGAGGACAATAGAATTTTCCACTTTTTGTCGATCAGGATGCGTACCGATCACCTCAAATTGGAAAGATTTGTCTTTTCTAGTAATGTAATAATCTCCACGTAAATAGAATCTACCCAATGCCAAATCAATATCATCAAATTCCTTTTTGAGCATATCCAAATCGGAATTGTGTAGCGTGATTTGACGATTCTTAGGCAAGCCTCGAAAGGGTTCTGCGGTTTTCCAAGTGCGTACCCAAAAAATATTGATTAGATTATCTGCAAACTCTCGCTCAAAGCTATTTTTTAAACCATTACTCGAACCTAGCAAAAGTACGAGCATGAAAATACCCCACCACACACTGAAAGCCGTGAGTATCGTACGTAAGCGATTCGCCCACATCACACTGAAAATTTCTTGCCAGCGATTTAAGTCGAAGAAGCTCATAGATGAGATTTTTAATTTTCCAACAACCCATCCTTCATCACCAATATCCGATTCGTCTGTTCCGCAACCTCTTGTTCGTGCGTTACAATGATAATCGTTGTTCCAGCCGCATTGATGTCTTTTAAAACTTCCATAATTTGCTCGGAAGTTTTAGAATCTAATGCTCCCGTGGGTTCATCTGCTAGAATCATTTTGGGTTCTGTAATCAATGATCGAGCAATCGCAACGCGCTGCTTTTGTCCACCAGATAATTGAGAAGGTAGATGCTCTGCCCAATCTTTCAAACCAACGCTATCCAAATATTCTAGTGCTTTATCATTGCGCTCTTTCAAAGGCACTTTTTGATAATAAAGAGGCAGTGCTACGTTTTGCAAAGCCGTTTTGTAAGGAATTAAATGGAAAGATTGGAAGACGAAGCCGATAAATTGGTTTCGATAATGCGCTGCTTCATTAGGGCTTAAATCTTTCATCAACTGATCGCCTAAGTAGTAGTCGCCTTCATCGTAAGCATCCAATAATCCCAAAATATTAAGCAGGGTAGATTTACCTGAGCCAGAGGAACCCATGATAGAAGCGAGTGTTCCTTCTTCGATACGAAGATCAATTCCCTTAAGGACATGCAAAGAATTACTTCCAGATTTATAATATTTGTGAATATTTTCTAACTGAATCATCCGATAACATTATGAAGCGTATTATCAAATTCACCCTATTATTGATCGGCTGCTACTTTTCTTTGCAAGCGCAGAACAGTCGAGTGATAAGTTTGGACGAATGTAAGGAAATTGCTAAAAAGAATAACATTACGCTCCAAAGATCAGCAATAAATATTCAAAATGCGCATCTTAATACCAAATTGCAAAAACGTTCGAGGTTGCCCTCCGCCAGTGCCTCTGCCAATACAGGCATTCAATTTGGAAGAACCATTAATCCTTCTGAGAATACCTTTATCAATCAAGATATTGGTGCACTTTCCTTTTCTGTGAGTGCGGGCGTACCTGTCTATAATGGAGGAAGCATTAATAACAATATCCAAAAAGCAGAATTGCAAAAAGAAGTGGCAACACTCGAGCAAGTCGAATTGGTCAATTCGATTATCTTAGAAGTTGCGCGAGTGTATTACGATATTCTTCAATTCGAGGAACAATTACAAATCGCGCAAACGCAATTGGAACAAACTCAGCAGCAATTGGAGCTGACCGATGTGCAGATAGAAGCAGGCAGATTGCCGAGAAATGAACGTTTGAGCATTTTAGTGAATCAGTCCACCAACGAGCAGCAAATCATTGAATTTGAAAACGCGTTGGAAATTGCCTACACCGAACTGCGCTTTTTGCTTAGATTGGATATGAGTTCCCCAATCGAATTGGCGCAAGTAGCGATAGAAGAAGCAATGGCAGCAGCTACGATTCAATCGGCTAACAGTGTGTATGAAAGAGCGGTGCAGTTCAGTCCTAGGTTGAGTATTCTTCAACAAAATCAAGCGATCAATGAATTAGATGCTAAAATTTTGAAAGCGGATGGTTTGCCAAGTGTTGATTTTTTTGGTTCTGCCAGTTCTAATTTTGCAGAGATTTTGCAAGTCAATCAATCCATTGGCGTCCCATTTTTCGATCAAATTGATCAGAATTTTGGGCAGTCGATTGGCTTGAGCATTCGAGTTCCGATTTTTTTACAAGGTAGGCTTCGATTGGGTTTGGAGCAATTTAGGATTGCGCAAATTGGCCTCAATATAGACTATCAAGAAGCGGCACAAAATCTTCAACTAGATGTCAATAGAAGCCTCAACCGTTTAAAACTGGCTGAGCAAACTTTGACAATTGCTGAACGCCGAACAGAGCAAGCAACTGCTTCGTATGACAATGCAGTGGTTCTATTCGAGAACGGCGCGATCAATACATTAGATCTCACTAATTTTCAAAACCTACAACAGCAAGCCGCCTCCGAATTGGTGCGAGCGAAGTATGCTTATTTGTATCAATTGGAGGAGTTGAAGTCGTTTGTGGAAAGGCTGTAGGAGATATGGATTCAAAAAAAGTTTGGCACTCAGAGTTTGTAGAGAACGCAGAGTACTGATTATCAGTGGATTAATAGACTATTAAAATTCCATTGACACAGATCAATGGATACTGTCTATTGTGAAATAACAGTTCATTATCACTTCGCCACCCCAAGCAAAACCATATCTACATTCGAGTTGACTTGTACTTTCCCATCTTCCACTTCTACGCTTTGCCCAGAATAATAATCTTTCAATTGAGTACCGTCGTCAAACAAATCGCCGACCACAATTTCCTTATTCATTCCTTCCAAACCCAAACCGATGACCACAGCATCTTCGTAATTATCGCTCACATAAACACGGCTAAATACGTATGGATTTTCGCTCAGCATTTCGTGGACGCCTGCGCCAACGGCTGGATGTGCTTTGCGGAATTGACCTAGCTTTTGCCAATGCTTTTGTACTTCTTGAATACTGTAACCTTCCCGTTCTGCATTGCTCGCCAATTCTCCCCAATTCATAAAAGAACGCAAGGTCGCATCGCCTTGTGTGCCTTCTATGATGAGCGTTCTAGCGGTCTCGTCGCCGTAGTAAGTTTGTGCACTTCCTGGGCAAAGTAAGAGTTTAGTTGCTGCTTCGATGGGTTTGGTTCTTGCTTTATCGAAAGGTCCGCCGTCATCGTGAGAGCTGATGTAATTTACCACCGTTTTGCCTTGAAATTCGGTGTTAAGTTGCTCGGAATATTTGCTGAACAGGGCTTCGTAATCCTTTTTAGCATCTTCTTTGAAGTCAAAATTGATAAGACTGGTGAAGCCGTTGTCGAAGAAATCCACCTTTCGATCGCCAAAGTCAAATTCGCGTCCATTGCTGAAATAATAGTTGTACACTTCGCCCACCATGTAGAAGTCATTATCATCCAATACTTCGCTTGGATTTTCCTTTTTCCATTCCGCAAAAGCCACATCTGCTTCTTCGCGCAAATCTTTCCAAACATCTTCTTCGGTATGCTTTGCGGTATCGACTCGATAGCCATCAATGCCATGTTTGCGAATGAAATCGGTGAGCCATTTGATGATGTAGAAACGAGGCGTTTTTGGATAGCTAGTACGCTCGAAGAAGGCATCCAATTCTGCCATTTCTTCTTCGTATCTGCCCTCAGCTTTCCATTTTTCGGCGAGTTGTGGTGGTAAAGTCACTGCCCCTTTTTCTTCTGTCTTTTCAGTTTTGATGTCTGGCAAATTTTTCACCAGAGTACACGTCACTGTAGTTTCATAATCTTTATATTGACAAGCAGGTTCAGTACGCAC
Source organism: Bacteroidota bacterium (assembly GCA_039176995.1). Taxonomy (GTDB): domain Bacteria; phylum Bacteroidota; class Bacteroidia; order Chitinophagales; family Saprospiraceae; genus JAAUTG01. The sequence continues at coordinate 10,395 of JBCDFY010000083.1, read as the reverse complement.
CCATTCTTCTGGAAAAACGGGATCTTTAGCAGTCACTGGTCCCGTATGGTTAATAACCGCATCTATCAAAACGCGAATGCCATTTTCGTGTGCCGCAGCTATCATTTCCGCTAAATCCGCTTCTGTTCCAAAATTCGGATCGAGTGCCGTCCAATCCTTCGTCCAATAACCATGATAGCCATAGGTCGCGCCTGTTCCTTCATCTACGATGCCATGTACTTGCTCCACTACAGGCGTGAACCAGATGGCTTGTACCCCCAAATCATTGAAATAACCTTCTTTCAATTTTGCTGTGACACCTTTGATATCGCCGCCCATAAAGCCGCGTAGTTTTGCCGTTTCTTTGCTGCGTTCGAAGTTGAGGTCATTACTAGCATCGCCATTGTTGAAGCGATCGGTGAGTAGGAAATAGATTTGTGCGTTTTCCCAAAGGAAGGGCGTTTCGACGACTTCTTCCATTTCGTCATCTTCGGAAGTTGTGTTTTTATTGTTGCAATTGGTAGCGAATAAAAGGAGGCAGAGCAAGCCCAAGAGTTTAAGTTTCATATTTTACGTATTTTGAATGTGAGGGATTTTGGGGACACAAAGGTAGTGGTTTTGGAAAATTTGTAAGGGTGAACAGTTTATATTATGTATATCTCAAATTGGAATTTTATGGAAGATAAGGAATGACAAAAATTCTGATCTCTGCTTCTTTCAAATCATGGCGGTATCGAATCCACCCAAATCCAAAACAAGTCACTCTCAGCAAGCATATTTGGCTTTCGTGCAATTTGCTACACACATGTGCAACTCTAGTTAATTTAAAATTTCATTCAATTTGTTATCCGCAAGTTTATCTTTGTCCTAAAGAAAACGAAAAATGGAGTTTCTCTTCGAAGGTTTTGGTTTTTGTGCAATACTGCTTTCAGCGTTCTTCATTTCTTTATTTGCTCAAAGATTAAATCGTTTCTTGATCGCTTGGATTGTTCTGACTTCACTCTATATTTCTTATTTTCTACTGCTCTTCAACGATCAAATACCCACTAATCATTGGATTCATTTATTCTTCTATCCACTTCCCTTGCTTTCTGTATTAGCTTTTTATCTTGGACTAAAACAGTGGTCAAAAGCAGATAATTTGAAATGGGGGAACTGGATTTCTTTCACTTTACCTTATCTACTGTTTATTGCTATGCTATTCTTTTTTTGGTGTCAAGAAGAAAGCATTTATATTGTGAATGGCTTCTTGGATTGTCCTTCCAATATGCCAGATTTTCTCAGAGCGCATAATGGAACAGTGCTAGGTATTGGTGCGGCAACCTATCTCACCTTGAGTATTCGCGAGATCAATGCTTATGATAAACGTTTGCTCAAATTTTACTCCAACATTGACAGCAAGGAACTGAAATGGCTAAGGAATTTGATTTTGGGCTTCTTTTTTGCAGTAGTTGCGATTACCGTAGTTATTGTTTCTGCTACTACTTTTGCCGCTTACGATATGAAATACACTTTCCAAATCGTAAGTCTATTGAATAGCATTTTATTGATTCTTTTTTGGTTTAATTTGTCAAGGCAATTGGTAAGAGTTGAGGATTGGCAACTAGAAGAATTGCCCATTCAAGAAGAAAATGTAAGCACGAAATCTGCGACAAATTATGAGATAGAAGTTGCAAAACTTGAGCAAGTCATGGAAGAAGAACAACTATTTTTGCAAACTGAACTGGATTTGCAAGAATTAGCTACTCAACTCCAACTTTCTCGCCAACGCCTTTCAGAGGTGCTCAATCAAGGACTTCAAACCAATTTCTACAACTACATCAATAATTATCGCATTGAGTATGCCGCTCAACTGCTAGAAAACCCAAAATATACCCACTTCACCGCCGAAGGTATTGGCTATGAATCAGGCTTTGCTTCTCGTTCCACTTTTTTCAAATTATTCAAATTAAAATACAGTCTTTCTCCAGCCGCCTATCGCAAAAAGACGTCCGTCTAGTTCTAAAAAGACGCGCACCCTTCTTCTTTCCCGCAATTTGCAGCCGAATCAAAACTGCAAATCATGTATTTATTACTCATTTTAGCTTGTTGGTTATTTCCAACTTCTTCAACTCCTACTTCCAACCATTCACTCAAGGTCAAAGTCACGAATCTACAATCCAAAAAAGGAACGATTCGGGTTGGGCTTTGCAATGATCGTACTCAGTGGTTGTCAAAATCTTTCGCTGCTCAAAATTTCAAAGTAGAAGGGCAAAATAATTGTACGCTAGTCTTTGAAAACATTCCAAGTGGCACTTATGCCATTAGTATTTATCACGATGAAAACGACAATAGCGAGTTGGATTTGGGACTGCTCAAACTACCAAAAGAACCTTACGGCTTTAGCAACAATCCAAGCACCATGTTTGGTCCACCAAGTTTTGAAGAAGCGAGTTTTCAAGTCGATAATAATCTTACCATCACTATCAAATTCTAACTCATGTCTCGTTCTCGTATTTTACTCATTTTATTCTTTCTATTAGGAAGCATCAGTATTTTCGTGATGTCGCTCCACTATTTCGATGACGTAGAATCTGGTGTTTCTTATTCTGCACAAATTTTCAACCATTTACTAAAAGTTCACATCGTCGGCGGAATGCTGGCGATCTTCACTGGACCTTTTCAGTTTATTGGAAAGCTGCGAAGAAGTAAGGCGCACAAAACACTAGGATATATCTACACACTTGGCGTTTATATTGGAAGCACAACTGGCGTCATCATCGCTACACAAGCCATGGGTGGTATCGTCGCCAAAACTGGGTTTTTCGCTCTAGCCATTGTTTGGTTTTATTGCAATACGCTAGGCATCAAATATGCCATCCAAGGAGATTATACGCAGCATGGAAAATGGATGCTGCGTTGCTTTGCGCTCACTTTTTCCTCCATCACGCAGCGCACAATGCTATTGTTTGCTTTCCTACCGATAATCAGTTTTTCGACTGTTTATCAGATTTCTGCTTGGGCATCTTGGGTATTCAATCTCCTGCTCTTGGCGTATTTCGAGCGCAGAAGGACAAGCATAAGGCGTCGTCATCTATCACCAGTTTTAGAACTTAAATAGTAGGTATTCCTCGCCAGTTCACACACCATCAATTTTAAACGAACATCAATCATGACAAACAAGAACATTATGCTGGTATCGCCACCGCTCATTACCATCTGTGGCAGCATTGTTGCGCTCACTTTTGGCGCAATTATCGGTAAATGGGCATTCGTTCCTCTAATAATTAGCACATGGATACTATTTGGCTATTTTGTCTATCGTTTTAGTGATGTGCCTCAAAGAAAGAGCTGGCTGGCAAAAAGTGAAGGGACTTGGGGTTGGGCGATTTTAGCTTTGGTGGTCGGATTAATTCCCTTGCCTATTCTACTGAGATTTTATGATACGCTCTCTCCTTGGATTGTTTGGCTACCGTGGGCTTTAATCGCCATTATCAATCCTTGGTTCGAGGAATTTTATTGGAGGGGCTTGCTGTTGGACTACACCAAAAATTGGAAAAAATGGCAAGCGGTACTCTACACGAGTTTCTTTTTCTCCTTCAATCATGTCATTTTTAGCTTCAACTCGGATATGAGCAAGGGAATAGAGTTGTTTATTTCCACCTTCATCATGGGCGTTGTTTGGGCAATTGTCTATCAAAAAACAAAAAGCCTAAGATGGTGCATTTTCTCTCACTTTTTGGTCGATACTTTTAATCTTTCGGCGGCTGTTTTTTTGGATTTGTTTTCTTCGGGTTTTTAGAAAATTGAATTTCTTTCTCTTCGTAACAACCAAACTTGTTTTGTTCTGCTACAGCGCCAAACAAGTTTGGCGTTTACGAAGGCTGCTCAAAATTTATAAAAACTGACCTTGCGTTGTGTTAAGCATACACACGATCTTGCCATTTTGGATATTTGGACAAAATATAACTATCTTACCAATCGAAATCTGAAAGCAACTATGCCCTACAAATACGCGTGTTTTATTAGCTATCGTCATCGTGGAACTTACATGGAAAATTTTGTAAGGAAATTAACAAAAAGTCTATCCAATGCTTTACAAATTGAGTTAGCAAATGATGAGGAAGTCTATTTAGATGAAGATCGCCTTCAAATTGGAAACATTGTTGATGCCAAGATAGCCGAAGCGATCAAGCAAAGTTGTTGCATGATTGTTATATATACAAGAAGCTATTTGAATAAATTGCATCCTTACTGTGCTAGAGAATTAGCTACAATGATTAAATTAGAAACTCGAAGGCGTGAAGGGATGGATAAAGACGATTTAAGTTTGATTATTCCAATTCTTTTAAGCTAAGGTGGAAGAAATGATGAATTTCCTGAATTCTTGAAAAAAAGAATATATTCAAATGACTTTATGGAATTGAAAATCACAGGTTTTGAAAACCTAAGCGATTCGCAGGAACAAGAATTCAAACAAATCGTTTTCAAAATCGCAGAGTCTATCACTGATATTGTTCAGTCATTCGAGGATTACGAAGAAGAATTAGAAAATTTTGAATTGCTATCAGAAAATGATTCTGAAGTACAAGGCTTAATCGACTGGAAAAGAATTCATAGAAATCAAAATAAGACCAATTTTCCTAATTAGCGAACATGAAAAGAGAAGGTAAAGTCATTACATTTTATTCCTACAAGGGTGGTACAGGACGCACCATGTCTTTGGCAAATGTGGCTTGCTATTTTGCTCAAAGAGGTAATCGTGTTTTGGTGATTGATTGGGATTTGGAAGCTCCTAGTCTGCATCAATACTTTGAAGAATTTTGTGACAAAAAGTTGCTTCAAGAAACTGAAGGATTGATTGAGTTCATTAAAACCTTTGAAAAGATCTATCAAGAAGAATATCTGAAAATTGGAGCGACGGCAGATATGCTTGCTGAACCCAGCGAACCTTACGGAGACGAAGAGGACTTTATTGATGTTTATCTAAAAAAGACTTTTTCTAGGTATTTAGTAGGGATAAAGAACATTGGTAACTTGCATTTGCTGAAAGCTGGAAAACAATTTGATCGCGAGTATTCCACTACAATTGAGACCTTTGACTGGCGGGCTTTCCACCAAATGGAACCTTATTTTTTTGAATGCTTTGCTCAATTTTTAAAGCAGGAATTTGATTATGTTTTCATTGACTCTAGAACGGGTTTGACAGATACAGCAGGCATTTGTACTACACTTATGCCAGAACATTTGGTCTTGGTTTTTACGCCCAATAAACAAAGTTTAGATGGTGTTTTGGATGCTGCGCGAAATGCAATCCAATATCGAATAGATTATGATGATGAAATACGTCCTTTATTGATTTATCCATTGCCTTCAAGGATAGAAGAAGGAGAAGAAGATTTAAGGGAAAAATGGAAAAGAGAGTATAAAGAAAAATTTAAAAATTTATTTATTGACATTTATAAACTCACCGAAAAAGACTTAAAAGATAGTTTTTTTGATGAATATTTCAATAAAATATACATCAAGCACTCTTCCAAATATTCCTACGGAGAAGAACTTTCCATATTAGAAGCCAATGCAAATGATCCCTTTTACTTGTCTTATTACTATCGTGAGTTTTCGGAAATACTGGAGAAAGGTGTTCCTATTTGGACAATGAGTAGGTTTGAAGATGCCAAAAGAGTAAATACTTTAGTAACTAAAGAATTTGAAATTAACAGTACTGATAAGCGTGTTGAGGTATTAATTTCTTCTGCATATGATGATAGAACACATAACCCCGAAATTGAACTTACAAAATTCCTTAATCCATTACAAAGAACTTCTATTATCAACATTAGACAAAAAAACTATATTCGTAAAGTCAAAAGTATTGCAGAATCAATAGATATAGCGGTTATTCTTGTCAACAATGATTATTTTGTAAATACTGACTCATGGTATATAATGCAACGGATAATTAGAGAAGCTAAAAATAAATAATTAATAGTGATTCCGGTACTTGTTGAGCATGCCTTCTTAAAATCAACTCCACTACAAAAATTCAAAATATTACCTAAAAATAATAAGCCTATTTCCACTTGGGCAAATCCGGACGAAGCATGGATAGAAGTTACAGAAACGATTTACCAACACGCAAAAGCAATCATATTAAAGCGTCGAAGCATCCCAAAAGATTAAATCTGAACGTTGCTAGTCTCGACTCTCGCATCTAAAAATCTTCCGTCTCAAAACATGAAAATACACAGCGTCAAACTCCGCAACATCAACTCTTTGCAAAGCGATCAAGTGATTGAGCTTGATTTTATGCAGACGCCTTTGGCGGATACGGGTTTGTTTGCGATAGTTGGAGATACAGGCGCGGGGAAAACGACGATTTTGGATGCGATTACGCTAGGAATGTATGGAAAAGTGCACCGCAATAAGAACGAAAAGGAGGTGATGACTTATGGTACGGCGGATAGTTTGGCGGAGGTAGAATTTGAGGCGAATCAGCAAGTTTATCGCTCGAAGTGGAACATTCGGAGGGCGCGAAATAAAGCAGATGGTGCGATTCAACCTGCGCGTCGAGAGCTCTCGAAGTGGAATGAAAAGAAGCAGCAATTTGATATTATTTATGAGCGCATTCATGGTTATAATGAGCAAGTACAGGAAATTACAGGCTTGGATTATCATCAATTTTGTCGCTCGGTTTTGTTAGCGCAAGGCGATTTTGCGGCATTTCTGAAAGCACAATCTAAGGAACGTAGCGAACTGTTGGAGCGAATTACAGGCACAGATTATTACACCAAAATTTCGCAAGCAGCTTACGAACGGCATGACATTGAAGAACGCGAATTGCACAAATTGCAAGAGCAACTTGCTAATTTGGATTTGCTTTCGGAAGAAGAATTGAAAGAATTGCAAGAAGAATTACAAATCAAAAGTCAATCAAGTCAAGCAGCACAAAAGGCACTCCAAACCTTGCAAGCCCAAATTCAATGGCTTTCGACTTGTCGCGAGCTCACCATGCGAGAACAACAATTATCCCAACAAAAACTAGCCGTTTCCACAAAAATTCAGGCAAAAGCGGCAGACTTTGAGCGATTGGCACAACACGAAAAAGTCGTACCCTTTCAAGCAGATTGTAATCGGTTAAATCAGTTGGCGAAGCAGAAAAAAGAATTACAGGGAAAAGTTGAGCAGGAAACGCATCAATTAGAGCAGTTGAATAAGGATAAAACTGAACAATTGGAAACGCTGCAACAAACGCAAACTCAACTTGTAAACCTTAAGAAAGAGCGCGAAGAAAAGGAAGAACTCTTCCGAAAAGTGGAGACGCTGGATTTGCAGGTTGCTCAGCTGCAAAAGGAAGTACAAGCGTTGGAAAAAGCGCAGCAAGAAGCGCAGGAAAAGCAAAATTCGCAAAGCGAAGCCTTAAAGAAAGATCAAGCTAGCCAAAAGGAAATTACTACTCAAGTACAAGAATTGACGACTTGGCTGAGCGAACATTCCTTTCTGAATTCTGCTGAAAAGGATTTGGCACAATTGGAATTGTATCAAAGTCAAATCGAACACCTACAACGATATATTGAGGAATTAGAGCAAGAGCAATTGGGTTATGAAAAGCAACTCTTAGCACAAGAAAAACAATTGAAGTTGGCGCAGCAGCAACTTAAAAATGCAGAAGATTTACTCGCCGAAGACGAGCGCGTTTTCACCAATTATGCACCTAGATTTTACAAAGCTGATTACAAAACACGCGCCAACTGGTTGCAAGCCAGTAGTAAACAATTGCAGCAGATGCAATTGTATTTCAGTAAGTTAGAAGATTTAGCTGCAACGGTGGAACAAGTGGAAGAAAAGCAGCAAGCCCAACGAGCGGAGCAAGATCAATTGGAGATTTTGAAGGAACAATTTTTAGGTTCGGAGAAGCGATTGGAGGATTTACAAAACGAAGTAAAAGCGAAGAAACGACACTACGAATTGGAGCGCGCAGTGAAAAATTACGAGCGCGAACGACAGGAATTGCAAGTAGGCGAATCTTGTCCACTTTGTGGTTCTAAGGAACATCCTTTTTGCGAAGGTGATTGGTCGTCAGACTATATTGATGAAGCTAAATTACGATTGGAAAAGGCTGAGAAAGACTTAGAAAAGGAGCAAACTTATGCAAATAATTTGAGTCAGCAACAAGAAGGAATTACTGCCAAAATGGAAGTTTTTGAACAAGAAATTCAGCGATTGCAAACGCAAATCGCATCGCTACGGCAAGAAATCGAAGCCATGTCAATTGCGCAAAAGCCAAAAGATTTTTCCTACAAAAGTTTGAAGCAAACAATTGTCTCTTACCAAAAGCATTTGCGAGAAGAAGAAAAACGACAATCCGCAGCACAAGAAATGGATGCTCGAATGCAAATTCAGGAAAGCAAAAAGAACGCGGCACAAGAGCAACTGTTATCACTTCGCCAAGAATTCCAAAACTTCACGACGCAATTCAAAAGCCAGCAAAATCAATTGAAGACCTGGAAGATTGATCGTATAAAAAATACCGAAGCCAGCGATCTATTACTGCAAAAATATCCTTTGGAAAAGGCAGAAAACCTAATTGAAACACTTCAAAAGTTGTATGAAGATTTCCAACAAAAGCAGTACAATTATGAGCAGCAAACTCAAGTTGTAAAAAGCATTGAGCAAAGGATCAACTTTACTTCACAGCAACTGGAAGAACGCTCCATTCAATTGCAAAAACAGCAAGACGGTATTCAAAAAAATAAATCTCAACTAACTGATAATCAAATTCAAAGAAAGGAATTGTTCGGAACTAAAAATCCAAAAATTGAGCGACAATTTTTGATCAAAAAACTGGACAAGACAGAACAGGACACCCAACAGTTGCAGAAGAATTTTAGTGAATTAAGTCAGAAATTAATCGCTACCAAAACCAATTTGGAAGCCAATCAAAATCAGTTATCCAGCATCAAAAAAGAAGGCAAAGAAATTCAAGTAAAATTGGTCGAACAGCTTTCCAGAATCGGCTTGAGTCTAAAAAAATTACAAGAATTACTTCTACCTGAAAAAGAAGCCAAAATTTTGAAACACTATAACGCACGACTCCAACAACAAGAACAGGAAATCACCTTGACTCACAAAGAAATCGCGCAGCAATTACAAAAAGAACAAGCTAAAAAACTGACCGAAGAGACAGTAGAAACTCTAGCATCACAAAAGGAAGACCAACAAAAAGAATATGACCAGTTGCAACAAGAAATCGGTAGATTGAAAGAACGATTACAATACAACGAAAGCAGAACAAAGCAATTGAGAAACTTGCAAACTGCTTTGACTAAACAGAAAAAAGAACACGCGCGCTGGAGCGAATTAAACAAACTCATCGGGATGCGCAGTGGTAAGAAATTTCGCGTTTTTGCACAAGGGTTAACTTTACAACAACTTGTCTTCCATGCTAATCAACATCTTGAAAAACTCAACGACCGCTACTACATCCAACGCCGCGATAACGAAGAATTAGAACTCGAAATTATTGATCTTTACCAAGCCAATCATATTCGTTCGATGAGTACTCTGTCGGGCGGGGAAAGCTTTTTAGCTAGTCTCGCGCTTGCATTGGGTTTGTCCGATCTGGCAGGCAAAAATACTTTGATTCGCTCTCTTTTCATTGATGAAGGTTTCGGTACATTGGATGAAGCTACCTTGGACATGGCAATCACGACGCTCGAAAATCTACAAGCGAGCGGCAAAACGATTGGAGTTATTTCTCACGTGCCTGCACTAAAAGAGCGCATTGCTACGCAGATTCGAGTAAATAAGCAGGGTAATGGGTATAGTCAAATAGAAGTGGTCAACTAATTCTGAAGTCCTCTTCAGCACGCTGCAACAAAAGTTCCATGTAATTTTAAGTAAGACGACATAAAAAAGAAGATAATAAACTTGGTAAGTTTCTTTTTGTTAATAACCTCACTATCAGATTTTTAGTGAAATCCTCATGAGTTAAACTTGCCAAGTTTCAATTCCATTATTTAGGGCAACGTACTTAACTTTTCTCTTCGATAAAACATATTCATAAAAGTAAGGCAGATAAGAGTATGTCTAAATTTTATCGTCCTGATAGCCAATATTTTATGAACCTGCCGTTGAAATAATATACTCACTTATCTCGATAAGCTCATAAATTCTTTCTTAGGCAGCCCGATAGCTATCGGGTAACCTATTGACGATCAGTTAAATAAATTTTTAGACAAACTCTAAGATGAGATACAATATTCCACCTATAAGAAATTCAAAAGTGCAGATAAGCTCAAAATAAATTATTTTGGCTCTTGTAAAGAGTTATAGGAAAAAAATCTTTTAAGCAAAAATTGAGCTTTTTGATTCTGCTTAAGCTACGTTAGTTCTTGAAAACAAGATGAAAAATAAATTTTTCATCTTGTTTTCAAG
>JBCDFY010000082.1:0-27729 GCA_039176995.1 Bacteroidota bacterium | reverse complement strand
TGTACAAGTTGATTTAATAAAATTAAGTATTATGATATAAATAAATTCCTTTTTTGAACGAGCAGATTTTTGCATTTAGATAAGGCATTTTTTGTGGGAATAACGAGTTGTTGCTGCAAAAAGTAACGCGGTATAAACCAAAAAGATGCTGTCATAAAATGTTAAGATAATTGTGTCCTAGTACTTATGTACACCTAAAATGCTTTAGTAAAGTGAACAAACTTTATAAAAGGGTTTCGTTTTTCGTTATTCTAGCTCTTAACCTAAACTTTTGTTTTGTTGCTACTGGTAAAATTGCAGCACAAAAATTAGAAATTGTAAACCATTTGTCTATCGAACAGGGTTTACCTTCTAATTTTGTGTATGATCTTCTACAAGATCAACAAGGGTATCTTTGGATTTTGACTAATGTAGGAATTTCCAACTACGATGGTCGCCAATTAGAATCTACTAATATTCCAGCTAACTTATTTCATCTTGAGGGGCAAAGCAAATTAATAGAATATGATGAAGAGCAGCTATGGATCATTAGATACGCAGATGTCATTATTGGTGGAGAATCACACGTCTCCAATGGTAACCTTATTATTTACGATAAAACCTCTAAACAGTTCTGTTCCTTTGAATCCTCCTTTCCGAATGCTCCCTTCGAGTCCAATAGCATCACTTACGTTTCATCAACCAAAGAGCATTTTCTAGTCATCACCACTAACAATGCCTTATACCGATTAAAAAACGGAGAATTCGAGCTCATTTTTCAAGCAAAAAATAAAAAATTCTCCTTCGCAACGAAAATAAAAAATCAATACTGGCTTCAATCATCCTCTGACTTATTTCAACTAAAAGACAATCATCTTCAGCTCAAAAGTACCAGTGACCTCTCTAATATTGCTTGCTACGTGAGTGCAAGTGAGGACAGTGTTTATTTTGCAAAATTTGCTCCCAAGGACAAAAATATTTTACTGCATACTTACCCTCAAGGAAAAGTCACGAAGATTCCAACTGATGAATCATTGACTGGTATCTCCTATTTGGACGATCGTCTTTATTATACTACTGATAACACCATATTCTATTTTGAAAATGAAAAAAAGATCGTTCTTGACTTTCAAGAAGCATTGAATGTTAAAGCCTTTTCTATGAGAGGAGTTAAACTACTCTCTGATGGCAAGTTAGCCATCTATGGCATCAACAATGGAATATCTATTGTAGAGCAACAGAGGCAATATTTTGAGCATATTCAATCCGATGAAGAAGTCATTTCAACGCGTGCGATGCTGCCTCTAAACGACTCTATTCTTTTAGTCAATTCTTATACAGGACAACTTTTAGCCAACTCAAAGACGAAGGAAATCGAGAACTTCCTACCCACACATTCTCCAGATGGAGGAGTACAATCATTTCACGGCTATGACCTTGCTTTAGATTCGACAGGTCAGCTTTGGAGTACCACAAATAATTTTATTGTGACACGCCAAGATACTGCTTCAATAGAACAGATAAATAGATACTACAAAGTCAAGCATCCAGAGCAGTTCATTTGCAAAACTCGAAATCTATATCTGGACGACTTAACAGCCCATTTATTGGTTGGGACAACTCATGGCTTATTCTACTTTGATGAATCCTTGGATTCTTTCTTACTGTATGAGAAAGGCACTTATTCAAAAGAGTTATCCAGAACTACTATACACAATATTAGAGCATTTGGTGATAGCCTTTGGATTTGTACAGATATTGGTCTTTTCTCAAAAAATTCTCTACAAGGCATATCATCTTATTTGCCAACTCCTTCCTTCGAGATCAACGATTTATATATTGATTCAAAGCAACGATTCTGGCTAGCAACTAAGAGAAATGGTGTTTTACTTTGGGACATCCACGAAGGAGTCATGCAAGAGTTCAATACGAAAAATGGATTATCGAATGATAATGTTACTTGCATTTATCCAGATGCTCACGAAAACCTCTGGATTCCGAGTTTTCACGGTCTCAATTATTTGGACACTCGGGACTTAGTTATACGATCTTTCCTGAAAGATTCTGGTATTGCACATAATGAGTTCAACAATAGGTCTCACTATCTATCCGTCGACAGTCTTCTGTACCTAGGAGGTGTGAACGGTATCACCATTGTAGATGTAAGCTACCAAGCAAACTTATTGGCTCAAAAAATCAATATTCCATTCATCGCTAAACAGATAGAACTGTACGATAAGAAAACGCAGCGATTCGCACGAATTGAGATCAAAGATTCTATGCAAATAGATATTCCATACGCCGCGAAAGGATTACTTATTAAGCTCAATCTTTTGGATTTTGGAGGTAAGAAAAACTTCGAGTATAAGTATCGAGTGGAGAACTTAGATAATACTTGGGTACACAAAAAAAATGACCAGCTAGAGTTAGTAACTCCTCCAATAGGTGAATATACCATTTATCTGAAAGCGAAAAGCAATAATGGACGATGGTCATCCAACGAAATCAGAATTCCCATACGAGTGGAAAAACCCATCTACTTTTCATGGTGGTTTCTATTAATTAGTTCGATAGGGTTAGGAGGTGTTAGTTACGGTTCTATTCAACTATTGCTCTATCAAGCAAGAAGAGAAAAAAATCGCTTGGAGCAGGAAGTGCAAAAACGAACACAGGAAATTGAAGAAGACAAGCGTATTATTGCCGACCAGCTCAAAACCATAAAGAAGGTACAAGCAAGTAAAGAAAAAATTTATCGTATCATTGGGCACGACCTAAGATCTCCTCTTTTCGGAATGCGAAACTTGACTCAAAAAATTGATTATTTAGTTGCTAATGGAAGAATAGCAGAACTACGGATGTTGACTCAAAGGTTTGATAAAAACGTAGAAAACATTCAACAATTACTCGACCAATTACTGGTTTGGACACAGCTGGAACAAGGCGAATACCAAATAGAACCCAACATCGTCAACTTAAATACCGTAATCACAAGAACAGTCGATCTTTATGAGCCTTTAATCCAGAAAAAGAACCTACAACTCGACCTGAATATTCGATCAAACGCGGAAGTATTTGCTGATCCACATTCTTTGAGCACCGTAGTACGAAATCTAGTAGACAATGCCATCAAGCACACCCCCGATGAGGGAATTATTGAAATCAAAGCGCAGTGCTGTCAATTCAGCATTACTAATCAAGGTATAAAAATGCCTAGTAACATCATTAGCTATTTAGAGACACCTGATAGTAAGGCAACTTACTCCTCCAAAGGTTTGGGATTACAAATTTGTAGAGAGTTGGTTTCCTTAAATAAAGGGAAAATTACGGTTCAGAACGAAGCTCCGAACGCTACAAAGATCAATGTAGAATTTACATATCAATAAAATTTACATTCATCCACAAATATCAACCACTCGTCCCTTTTCAATAGGTTTCTCCTTTAGTAATTCCTATTTTCACATTGAGATTGTTAACGAACACAGAGGTCAGTTTTACGAAAAACTGTCTTTTATCCTCCTCAATGGTTCTTCGAAGCTACCAGCCGAACGACCACGAAGTGTGGTATCTCTTAGAACGCTTCTTTCAGTTTCCATTACAAAACGGTACTCAGTATGAAAAGCAAAAGAAAAGTCTTCTATTTAGACTGGATTAACACAATTGAGTTATTACCGCGAGGCTATCCAAACGATTATTCGAGCTACTTAAACACTTGTCCTAAGGAATATTTAACGACGGTTGCAGAGAAAGAATTCGCCTTTTTTATTCGCTGTTGTTATTTATTCCTTCTTTTTTATCTCCACATCAGTTATCGCTGTAAAAATTAACAATCCTAAATACGCAATTTCCTCATTATCCATTAGCTTTGCTCACCAATGATGAAGCGGAAAATCTTCTTTCGCTATCTTACATTCATATTTTCCCTTTCCGATTAGAAATACAAGTCTACACACAGTGGCTAGCCCACAACAAAGTACACATAGACTACTACCGCATACTATCACGAATAGAAAACAGCAATCACTATGCCCAAAATTTACTTTTCCATTGTCTTATTATTGATTTCTAGCCTTTTAACTGCTCAGAAGATTGGAGATAATTTCTTTATCAGTGGCTCTGATGGCAATGGGGGAACAAGCAATCGAGTCGCTTTTTCTTCTATTGCCTACAATTCCATCGAAGATGAGTATCTAGTAGTTTGGGCAGGAGAGTACAGTAATGTGTCAGATCTCGATCCTGCAGAGCCCGAGATTTGGGGACAACTCGTAGATGCTTCAACAGACACGCTGATTGGTGCTAATTTTAGAATTAGCGATCTAGGAGATAATAACAATCCAACCATTGGAGTAAACGCTCCGAAGGCAGTTTATAATTCAACTCGCAATGAGTACTTGGTCGTTTTTTACGGAGACAATAATGTACCTCCCGTTGTTAATGGAGAAGCTGAGATATATGGACAACGATTAGATGCAGATGGCAATGAAATCGGAATGAACGATTTCCGCATCAGTTTCCTGGGAGATGAAAACGAGACCGATCCTGTTATCCGTAAAAAAATAGACGCTAACTTCCCCGATGTAGTTTATAATGCTACAAACGATGAATATATGGTTGTTTGGCATGGAGATGCTCCCGATAATGATTTTGATGTATGGGGACAGAGACTAAGGGGTATTGATGGAATGGCAATAGATACCAACTACCAGATAAGTTATATAAATGATAGTATTCCACCACAAAATGGTCAGTTCCCAGTTAACATCAAACCTTCTATTTGTTGGAATAGCCAATTGAACGAATACCTAGTAACCTGGCATGGAGGCACTTTCTTTTCCAACACGGCCAATGAATATCAAGTATATGGTCAATTGTTGGATAGTACAGGTTTCTTGATAGATACCAGTTTTCAGATTTCTAACTCGATTGAGGATTTAGCAAGAGGTGCCTATACTACTTACAACGATGATCGGAATGAGTACTTGGTTATTTGGGTAGATGAAGCGAATAACACCCAATTCTTAGTAAAAGGACATTTACTAGATTCCGCAGGTGTAAAAATTGATACTACTATTAGTATCAGTAACAATGGAGAAGACCAATTCCGAGGCTTAGATACCCAATCTGCAGAAGCACGTTACGACTCTATTGGGCAAGAATATGTGGTAATCTGGAGTGCGAATGTAGATACCTCCAACGATCCTGAAAACACGGATTATCAAGTTCATTTTATCGCGCTAGACGATTCTACCGGTCAGACCATTGACACTGCTTTTGTCATAAGCGACTTAGGGGGAGATATAGACAATAATCCCTCTCCTGCGTTGAGCTTTCGCTCTGTGGATCGTTCTTATTTTGCAGTATGGAATAGCAGCCTTCCTACAACAGGGGATGATATCATTCCAGAAATCAGAGGACAACGATTCCAAACACTCAACAATCAATGCAATGATGGTATTTTGAATGGAGACGAGGAAGAAATTGATTGTGGTGGTTCAGTTTGTGTCGCCTGCCCAACCTGTGATGATGGCATTCAAAATGGTGATGAAGAAGGTATAGATTGTGGTGGGTCCTGTCCTGAAGTTTGCCCAACTTGTGACGATGGGATACAGAATGGAAATGAAACTGATGTTGATTGTGGCGGAGTAGATTGTCCCGCTTGTCCGACCTGCGATGATAGCATTCAAAACGGCGATGAAGAAGGCATTGACTGTGGTGGCTCGTGTCCAGATACTTGTGTACCAACCTGCGATGACGGCATTCAAAATGGCGACGAAGAGGATGTAGATTGTGGCGGAACGGACTGTCCTGCCTGCCCAACTTGCGATGATGGCATTCAAAACGGAGAAGAAATAGGTGTTGACTGTGGTGGCTCGTGTCCGAATATGTGCTGTACGGTAGGTGAAACTTGTGATGATGGAGATATCAATACCATTAATGATACTTTAAATATGGAGTGTGTGTGCGTGGGTGTTCCAATTGCACGATTGGATGCAAAGATATTTTTGGAAGGTGCTTACCAAAACACCAATATGTTAGATAGTTTACGTGCCAAAGGCAAAATTCCTGTTCAATCGCCTTATTCAGATGCTCTGATGGTGAGCGATTCTGCCACAGTATTTGC
Source organism: Bacteroidota bacterium (assembly GCA_039176995.1). Classification (GTDB taxonomy): domain Bacteria; phylum Bacteroidota; class Bacteroidia; order Chitinophagales; family Saprospiraceae; genus JAAUTG01. The sequence continues at coordinate 21,632 of JBCDFY010000082.1, read as the reverse complement.
AGAACAAGGAGACCTTTCTGTTGTCGATTGGGTAGAAATTGAATTGCGAACCACAAGCAATGGTGTAAGTGTAGCTAAACGCTCTGCCTTGGTTCGTCGAGATGGACGTGTTGTAGATGAAAGCGGAAATATTCCTATACGCTTTCCTAATTTAGAGGCAGGAGATTATTATGTCATTATTCGCCATCGTAACCATGTTGCAGTCATGACGGAGGAAAAAGTTCGATTGGAATAGTTTGGACAAGTTTTTAGCTTTGCGCCAAAATTAGCAGACATGAAGAATGTACTATATTTATTGGCAGTTGCCACTTTAGGATTTTGGGCTTGTGAAGGAGACTCGACATCGAGTAAGAATTATTTAGTCGGAACTTGGGAAGCAGGTCCTCAAACTTTGCGCTTTTTTGAAGATAGCAATGCTACGATGATCATCCAACGACCAGATGGTCCAGATACCATGCTGATTTGGTACAAATACGCGCCTGATTCTACGCCAGCGCACTTAGACCTGCACGTTTACGAACACGATGGTGCGCTAAAGGGTATGCGTTTGTTCGGATTAATGGAAATAGTTCACCGAGATACTTTTCGGACTACTTCTGAAATGGGATTTGAAGGACAGGGCTATAAATACCGTCCGAAAACGATGGAAGAGCGTAAAACGGGAACTTATGTGCGCGTAAAATAGCATTTTGCCAAATGACAAAATGTTTTGTTACCGCTTTACTTAAATTTGGGGAAGTCTTTTTCATATAAACTATAAGTAAAATGGCAATAGAAGAAAAAATTATGACGCTTCATCCTCAAGGCAAAGCAGGAGTCAATATCCTAAAACGTCGCTACGATTTCATCAAAAACTTCGTCGTCAAAACCATAAAAGAACATGGCGAGATCAGCTATGAAGAGCTCAATGACTTAGCAGTTAAGAAACTTATAAAGAGCTTTGATGGAAAAGTTGGTTGGTATATCGTAACTGTAAAACTGGATTTGGAAGCGCGGAACATTATTGAGCGTATTCCTAAAACGAGTCCGCATAAAATAAGAATGACTACTGCGGTTGTTGCCTAGTATAAATCATAAGTTATCTTTCAATTTGCTGTACGATCAACCCTTGTACAGCAAATTCTTTATTCCTTTCCTGCAGAAATCTTTTTCAAAGCTCTTGGCTTTTATTAACTTCACCTTCCTATTTCTTTTGTTTTCTGCATTTTCGTACTTCCCTTACTCTAAAGAGTATGCTCAAAGATGTCGAGAAATGCTTTCACCTCTAACTTGTAAAATGAACAGACGAGATATACTAAAATATACTGCATTAGTGACAGGTGCAGCGGTGAGCGCACCACTGGCTAGTGCATTACTTTCAAGCTGCCAATCAGGAATAGCAGCGGATGACATAGATTACGAATTGAAGTTTTTTGACGAAGAACAATTCGCTTTAGTTCGGCAGTTAGTGGATGTTATTTTACCTAAAACGGATAGTCCATCTGCTTCGGAAGTGAAAGTACATCAAATGATTGACCAATTTTTGGGAGAAGTTCATGTAAAGGAAGAACAAGACAACTATCGAACTGCATTTAGTAAATTTTCACAGTATTTGAAGGCTGATGATTTTATGAAACAAGAGGTAGCAGAGCAACAAAAACGCTTATTGCAAGTAGATGATGCAGAAGAAGGTGTCCGAAAAACTTTTATGAATTTTAAGCAAACCACGATTGCCTATTATTTAACTACTGAAGAAATTGGTACGAATTATCTAAACTACCTACCTATTCCAGGCGAATATCAAGGATGCATTTCCTTGGAAGAAGTAGGTGGAAAAGCATGGGCGCTATGAATTTTAACACAGGACAAAACGAAAATCAGTATGATGCCATTGTCATCGGTTCGGGCATCAGCGGCGGATTCGCTGCCATGGAATTATGCAAAAAAGGGTACAAGACTTTGGTTTTGGAAAGGGGGCGCATGATTACGCATGGTCAATATCCAACCGCAGTTCATGATCCTTGGCATCTGCCGAACCAAAATATGGTGAGCGCGGAAGAAATCGAAAAGCACTACTTCAAGCAGAATCGCTTGGTTTGGTGGGTGCGCGAAGATCATAAGCATCTGATCAATAGAGACGACGAATATCCGTACGATGAAATCAATCGCTTTGATTGGATTCGAGGACATCACACTGGAGGACGCTCTATCATGTGGGGCAGACATTGTTATCGTTAGAGCGATATTGACTTTGAAGCCAATGCTAGGGAAGGAATCGCTATTGACTGGCCAATTCGCTATAAAGACATTGAACCGTGGTACGATTATGTGGAAACTTTTGTGGGTGTTTCTGGGCAAAAGGAAGGCTTGAAGCAAGTGCCTGATGGAAAATTCTTGAAGCCTTTTGAGTTAAATTGTGTAGAGCAGCATATGCGCGAGTCCATCGGAAAAGCATATCCTGAACGCGTAGTCACTCCTGGCCGAGTTGCCAATTTAACAGAATACGACCCCAAAGTCCACAAAGGAAAACGTGGGCAGTGCCAAAACCGAAACCGATGTGTACGCGGTTGTCCTTATGGTGCTTATTTTAGTAGTCTTTCTGCAACTTTGCCCGTGGCAGAAGAAACAGGAAACTTGACGATTCGCCCAAATAGCATCGTCCATGAAATAATCTTTGACAAACAAATAGGCAAAGCAAGCGGCATAAGAGTGAAAGATCGAGAAACGGGTGAAGAAATAGAATTCAATGCGCGCATTATTTTTTGCAATGCAAGCACGGTTGGTTCGACTGCGATATTGCTCAATAGTCGCTCCGAAACTTTTCCTGATGGCTTAGGCAACAGCAGCGGAGAGTTGGGACACAACATGATGGATCATCATTATGGCATGGGGGCATCTGGAAGGTTAGATGGTTTTGAAGATACCTACTATAGAGGTAGAAAGCCCGTTGGCTTCTATATCCCACGTTTTAGAAATATAGATGAAGCCACGCGTCGTAAAGACTACGTTCGCGGATTTGGCTATCAAGGACGAGCAACGAGAGGAAATAATGTTCCAGCAGGTGTTCTTGGAGCAGAATTGAAAGATGCTATTTTCAAACCAGGACCTTACCATATTAGCATGACTTGCTTCGGAGAGCTACTGCCTTACCACGATAATCGAATGTATCTTAATTTTGATAAGAAGGATAAGCATGGCTTGCCAATTATTACTTTTGATGCCACTCTGCGCGAAAATGAAATGAAATTGAGAGAAGATGGTGTACAATGTGCAGTGGAAATGTTAGAAGCGGTAGGTTGTAAGGATATTTCTTTCTATAATTCGGCTACTGCGCCGGGTGCTTGCATCCACGAAATGGGAACAGCACGAATGGGGAAAGATAAGAAAACAAGCGTCTTGAATAAATGGAATCAACTGCATGAAGTGCCAAATGTCTTCGTGACCGATGGCGCGTGTATGACGAGTGCCGGAACACAAAATCCGAGCATTACTTATATGGCGTTGACAGCGAGAGCTGTGGCTTATGCGCATAAGCAAGTGAATGCGGGTAAGCTGTAAACTTATTCTCTTTGAAACAAAATAGGCACATAGGGACACAGTGTTTTCGTTTTTGAAAAAATCTATGTACGGCTATGTGCCTACGCATTTATAATTAAGCGTTTTTTTCAAGTAAAAAATTTGAACCTAACCCTTAAAACTCTTCACTGCTTCTGTCAATTTCGGCACTATTTCAAACAAATCACCAACTACACCGTAATCCGCCGCTTTGAAAAACGGTGCTTCTGGATCTTTATTAATGACCACGATGGTTTTGCTATTATTAACGCCAGCCAAGTGCTGAATTGCGCCAGAAATACCCGCCGCAATATATAAATTTGGACGAATCGCAACACCTGTTTGTCCTACGTGTTCGTGGTGAGGTCTCCAACCTGTATCAGATACTGGACGTGAGCAAGCCGTAGTTGCGCCCAAGGCTTCTGCCAAATCCTCGATGATGCCCCAGTTCTCTGGACCTTTCATACCGCGACCAGCCGAGACCACTAATTCTGCTTCTGGAAGTGGCACGATACCTTCTGCTCTCTTCACCTCTTTAACCACTACTTTTGGTGCAGCTACTTCTACACTCAAATTTTCTACTTCTACTGCTGAACCCATTTCCTCCACAGGAACAGAGTTACCCATCACGGAAAGTACTTTTTTATCTGACTTCACTTCGTAAGTTGAAATAGCTTTACCAGAAAAAACACCCTTCGTTACTTTGAACGTACCACCATTAGTTGGTAATGCATTTACGCCCGCGACTGAACCTGCGTTCATTTTTACCGCCAAACGTCCAACTAAAGATTTTCCAGTGGAACTGTGACTCAAAATGACTGTACTTGCACCTAATTGCTCCGCTGCTGCTGCAATGGTTGCGGAATAAACTTGGCTGTCAAATTGCTCCAAATGATCGCTGGTCACTTGATAGACTTTGCTTGCACCATAAGTGCCCAATTGTCCTGCATTATCTGCATTGCCCAAGACTAATGCCACGCAATCAGTACCAAGCACTGCCGCAGTTTTTGCGCCATAAGTCACTGCTTCAAAAGCTGCTTTCTTAAATGCTCCTTTTTGATGTTCTGCAAAAACGAGTACCATATATTATTAGTTTTTATTGTCAAATGAATAATTGTTGTTGATTTGTTTATTCGTTGAACTGTTGATCTGAAAGTACTATCAAATCAACAAATAAACAGTTCAACGTATCAACAATCTAAATTACTTTGGCTTCCTCGTGCAGCAAACGCACCAATTCGCTCATATTATCTGGTTCTACATAAACCGTTTCGCTACCTTCATCTGGCAAACTGTAATGAACAGGAACGGCTGCATCTTCAAATGCAACTGCTTCTACAACTTTTAATGGCTTACGTTTTGCCATCATAATGCCACGCATATTCGGGATGCGTTGCTCTGCTAAGCCTTTAGCTGCACTTAGGACAAATGGTGTTGTAACTTCTACAACTTCATGTCCACCCTCAATTTCTCTAGTAATAGTTGCTGTATTTCCTGCCATTTCCATATGGTTAGCATAGGAAATGAAAGGCTGATCTAGGAATTCGGCAATCATTGCGCCAATTTCAGAAGAGTTGTAATTGATGGTCTCCTTTCCTGTGAAAACGATGTCGTAGTCTTTTGCTACTTCTGCAATTTGCTTCGCAACAAACATCGAGCTACTCGCTTCTACATTTACGCGAATGGCATCATCTGCACCAATCGCCAAGGCTTTTCTGATAATCGTATCATTAGTCGACGTACCAACATTGACAACGCTGACACTACCGCCTTGCGCTTCCTTCAATTCCAAGGCACGTACTAATGCATACCACTCGTCATAAGGATTCATGATAAACTGTACACCATCCGTATTAAAAGAACTACCGCCATCTGTGAAGGAGATTTTTGCAGTTGTATCTGGAACTTTACTTATACAGACTAATATTTTCATAAATAAGCTTATTTTGATATGGAGTCTTTATAAAATGGATTCTTCAAAAGAGCCGCTCTTTCAACTCTTTTTTCGAGTTTTTGCAAATCTAATTATTTAACAAGCAATACTTAAATTTAGTTAGCGAAAATTCGCTAATTTTTCAAAAATGATGTTTGGAGGATAGTTTTGAGTAGATTGTTGAAGACCATGTGGAAATACCTATGTGAGTTATGCCTTTGGACAGAACCATTAGGATGATGCTTTTGTGATTCAATAAACCTTTTGGGTAGAAGAATAATATATATTGGGAAAAAGCTAAAGTGAATGTAACAAATGGAAGGTGTAGACGTAAAGAAAGGGCATCTGATAGAGATGCCCTTGCCTAATGTTCATGAGATTTTAATTGCCGATAATAAGTCGTTTTTTTACTATTTCAAAATATGTTCACGTTCAAGGATTGTTGATAATAAGTCGTTTTCTATATTTATAATACAAAGATGAAGCAAAAAAAGGCAGTTAGGAAGTACATATGAATTAAAAACTGAATTATATTTGCAGATGCTTATTTTTATAAGTTATTGAAAAACAGAATTTTAAAGTAGAAAAAGCGAAATACTTCTGTTTTAAAAACATATTTATAAAAAAATTATGCGTCAAAGTAGATTGGTAAAAAGACTAGAAAATCTGGATAGTCGTCAAAAAGAACAGTTCTCTAAGTTCGTCAATTCACCCTATTTTAATCAGCACGACAAGACTTCTAAGCTGCTTGATTTAATCTTTATTGCGCTCGAAAAGCAAAAGCCTTCCAATCTGGAGCGCGAGAAAATTTTCCAGAAACTTTATCCAAGAGAAGAATTTGAAGAGCAAAGGCTGCACAATGTCATGTCTTATTTGATGCGTTTGTATCATCGTTTTCTAGCAGTACAGCGATTTGAGGAGCAAGAGTTTGAAGAATCAGTTTCTACTTTGGAGCAAGCTTTTAAAGATAGTGAACTGGATGTTTTTACAAACCGCTCCAAGTTGTTTGAAAAAACTACGAAAGAGCATTCTACACCTGATACAAACTACCATTACGCACTTTTTCGTTATCATACACTACGCAGGGAATATAGAGTCAATAATATCAAGAGAGCAGATGAAGAGAGTGGTCGTCAATGGGTAAAGGCACTAGACGATTATTATATCTTAGAAAAATTACAGCAGAGTTGTACGTTGAGAGCGCATGAGATGATTATGAATACAAACTATGATTTCACACTTTCCGACACTATCATGAATTATGTTTTAGACAATTGGAAAAGTTATGAAAGTCATCCTACCATAGCAGCCTACTATAATGTTTTGAATATGTTGAATGATATCAATAACCCAAAACATTACTTATCGTTAAAAGAACTGCTTCTTAAGAACAAGGATAATTACAGTTATTATGATCTAAATGAACTTTACACGTATGCCTCCAATTATTGCATCCAAAAAATTAATACTGGCAATGTAGATTTCCAAAAAGAGTTATTTGATATTTATAAGCAAACTGTGAAGACAGAAACAGTGCTTCGAAATGGAAAGATGACAGGTTGGGAGTACAAAAATATTTCTACACTCGGTTGTCACTTAGGAGAGTTCAATTGGACGTACCACTTCATAGAGAGCCATCGAGATAAATTGATCCAAAGCCATCAAAATAATGCTTATAATTATAGTCTAGCTTATTATCATTTTACGAAGAAGGACTACGATGAAGCCTCTACGCTGTTACTACAGGTCCAATTTACGGAAATGCAATATCACATGGGAGGTAATCTTCTACTGATGCGTTCATATTACGAACTAGACAATATAGATGCGCTATTTTCTCTTTTAGAAAGTATGCGGATTTACGTCATTAGGAGTAAAAAAATGACCACGAAAGAAAAGCGTGGCTATAAGAACTTACTGCGTTTTGCCAAGAAATTGGTGGGCATCAAAAGTGAAAAAATTGCTCTAACGCAAAAAGATTTCTTGAAAAAGATCAGCAGGTTACGAGAAGAAATTGATGGCACAGATAATATCTATGCCAAAAGTTGGTTAGTTTCCAAGTGTGGAGACCTAGCCGCCTAAGCCACTACCGCTGCTGTACTTGGCATCATCGTTTTTAATTTCTCGATTACAAAATCAATATCTTTTTTAGTATTGTAGTGTGAAAATGAAAAGCGAATAGTCTTCCGTGCTTCGTCGCCATTGATGGCACTGATGACATGAGAACCCTTTTCTGCTCCTGAACTACAAGCACTTCCACCCGATGCACTCACGCCTGCGATATCCAAACTTAACAATAGCAAATCTGATTTATCAGAGGGTGGAAAAGCAACACTTAGAACCGTGTAAAGCGTGGGTTTACTCAAGTCCGTATTGAAATACAAATCTTCAAAATTAGCTTTCAATTGTGCTGTCAGATAATTTCTGATCTCAGTGATATGTGCAACGCGTTCTTCCATTTCGTCGGTTGCCATCTCTAGAGCCTTGGCTAAACCAACGATGCCGTACACATTTTCTGTCCCACCGCGCATATTGCGTTCTTGCGCGCCACCATCAATGAACGGTTCGATGATGTTGTCGCCGTTGATATAGATAAATCCAACACCTTTTGGTCCATGAAATTTGTGTGCTGCTCCCGAGAGAAAGCTAATTTTAGTTTCATTCACATTCATTGGAAAGTGTCCGACTGTTTGTACCGTATCGGAATGATACAGCGCGCCGTATTGATCACAAAGTGCCGCAATTTTTGACATATCGGAAAGGATACCGATCTCATTATTAGCGTGCATTAAAGAGACCAACGTCTTCTCGGAATTTGCTTGTAATAATTCTTCTAAGTGATCGTAATCTATCATGCCGCAATGTTCTACCTTTACATAATCAACTTGAATACCTTCTGTTTTTTCTAGTCTTTCAGCCGTATGCAATACGCAGTGATGCTCTGTGGGTGAGGTGATAATTCGTCTTACCCCCAAATCGCGCACTGAACATTTCAATGCCATATTATTGGCTTCTGTTCCACCAGAAGTGAAAAAAATCTCACCAATGGAAGCACCGATACAATTGGCAACAGTCTTACGTGCTTTTTCTAATGCGGCTCGAACGTTTCTACCATCTGCGTGAATGGAAGAAGGGTTGCCATACTGTTCTCTCATCATTTCGGTCATGGTCTCAATCACCTCTGGGCTAATAGGAGTAGTGGCTGCATTATCTAAATATACGCGCATGATGTAGCGATTTTTAACTCTGAAAATTGATTCCAGCTAATTGTGGGATTCAGTATAAGTAGAAGCCCACAACTCTCCGAAAGTTTTCACTTTTTTGAAAGCGAAAATGCTTGATTTTATTTGCTATAGCAAAGGTATAGATTTTCTAATTAGATTATATGAACATATGAACAAATCTTCATGTATTTTTTCAGAAATTACGAAAAGCAACTAATTGGTGATCTAAAAGCTATTTTTAGAAACAACGCAGGCGTGGCTGCGTGGAGGGACGGTTGGGTGGAGTTGATGCAGTCGCCCTGCGCGTCTAAAGTAATCCAACGATTAATGTAACCGAACTGATTAAAAATTCTATCCAAAGTCATCCCTTTTTTCGTCGCTAAGCGGCAGAAAAAGTACTATTAGTAATTTTAGTAGAGCAGAGTAGTTTCTTCCAATGTTTTAATAACTATAATCCATCAAACCATATGTTTTACTCAAATAATCATTCGTGGCACGCAGATATTATTTTGCAGATCATATTTGCCAAAGAAGATTTTGAAATGCTGCCCACTATTTTAGAATCAAGACACTCTTTGACAGGAGTTACGAAATCAATTCATTAAACTTTAAACAAATGCGATACGTGAAATTTATTACTCTCCCACGAAAAGATTTGTGTCTGTTGCTGTTTGCCTTTATGCTTTCTAGTAGCCTCATGGCGCAATTTAAAGTATCGGGGACGGTGGTCACAGAAGAAGGAGAACCGCTTATTGGTGCTACCATTTCTGTAAAAGGATCAAACAGTTTTGGAACGGTTACTGACATAGACGGCGGGTTTAGTATGGATTTGCCAGATGGGGAACAAACTTTAGTTCTTAGCTACACAGGATATTTAGAACTTGAAGTGCCTGTAAATAATCAGTCGGAACTGAGCGTGACAATGTCCGAAAATGCAACTCAACTAGATGAAGTGGTCGTTATTGGTTACGGACAAGTTTCTAAGAGGGACTTAACGGGTTCGGTTTCCTCTGTAAAAGGAGAAGACTTAACTAAAATACAATCTATTTCTTTTGAGCAAGGCTTGGCAGCGCGTGCGCCAGGTGTACAGATCGTTTCTTCGGAAGGTGGGCCTGGTTCGAGTGCGAAAATTCGTATTCGAGGTGGTACTTCTATTAATGCGAGTAATGACCCATTGTATGTTATTGATGGTTTTCCGATTCTAGGAAGTAGTCAGAATAGTGGTGTTGGACTAGGAAATAGTTCCAGTAGTCCACTCTCCTCTATTGATCCTAGCGATATCGAATCCATCGAAATCTTAAAAGATGCCTCTGCTACAGCAATTTATGGCTCTCGTGGAGCAAATGGTGTGGTCTTGATTACCACTAAAAGTGGAAAGAAAGGAAGAACACAAACTAACTTTGAGACCTATTTTGGTATGTCCGAGATTGCAAGAAACTTAGATTTATTAACTCCACAGGAATTTGTAGATTTTTGGAATGAATATTTTGTTTGGGATCCAAACGATCCTACCAATAGGTATACTACTCAATACCGAGATGGATTAGGAAATAATATTCAGCTAGACGATGATCAGCTAACTGTTTTGGATTGGAGAAATAGGGTTTTTAAGCAAGGACAAGTACAAAATTATCGTTTCTCCATGAACGGAGGGAATGATCGAACTAATTATTCGAGCTCCTTTGGGTATATTGATCAATCAGGAATCGTTAATAATTCTAACTTCAGTCGTTTAAGTGGAAACTTGAAGGTTAATCAGAAGATCAATGATAAGCTTCGTGGAGGGTTCAATATGAATATTGGATATACTAAAAATGTTGGTGTCATTACAGCTGCATCTCAAAGTTCAAATGGACAAAATGGTTTGATCACCAATGTCACCCTTTTTACACCTGTTCAAGGGCGGGTCAATGTTGATGACGCAGAATATGATGAAGACGGTATCTTAATTTCTACACGTGATGGGGATATCGTTAATCCTGAAAGACTGGCCAATGATGTGACCAACACCAATAACAATATCAATGCTTTTGGAAATGCTTTCTTGGAGTATTCTCCGCTGAAAGGTTTAGCGATACGCTCTTCTCTTGGAAGTAATGTTAACTACTTCAGAGCTCGATTCTTCTATCCAGGCACGTTCGGTTGGGGAAGAAACACAAATGGTCGTGCTAGAATTGGTTCTAATCAAAATTTGAACTGGTTAAATGAAAATACAGTTTCCTATAATAATACATTTGGAGTCAGTAAAATCAACGCAGTCCTCGGTTTCACGCAACAGCGTAGTCGCTTTGAATCTTTAGTATCAGAAGCAATTGATTTTGCGATTCCAGGGGTGAATTTGGATAATTTAGCTGCTGCAAATGAGGTATTACCAACGCGTTCCAATGGTACAGAGTGGAGTTTACTTTCTTACATTGGACGTTTCAACTATACACTAAACGAGCGTTATTTATTTACGGTTACTGCTCGCTATGATGGTTCTTCTCGTTTTGCGGAAGGCAACAAATGGGGACTTTTCCCTTCTGCTGCTTTTGCTTGGCGATTAGGTGAAGAGGGTTTCATCCAAAACATAGATGCCATCAGTAGTGCGAAAGCAAGAGCGAGTTATGGTATTAGTGGAAACCACGAAATTGGATTATATCGTTCTCTTGCTTCCTACAATTTAGCCAACTATGTTGCAGATGGTGCAAGAGATCCAGGACTTTCCATTAATCGCCTATCCAATCCAGATTTGACATGGGAAACAACTGCTCAATTAGATGTTGGCTTTGAGTTTGGATTATTCAAAGATAGAATCTACTTTAACTTTGATTATTACAAGAAGAATACAACAGACTTGTTGTTAGAAGTACCAATTCCTTACACTTCTGGCTTTAATTTTGCCTTCAAAAATATTGGAGAAGTTGAGAACAGAGGAGTGGAGTTGAGTCTTTCAACAGTGAATATGAAGAAAGGAGGTTTTCAGTGGAGAACAGATTTCAATATTAGTTTCAACCGAAATCAAGTAATCAGCTTAGGGCCAGAGGCAGAAGAATTCACAGTGAGTTCCATAGGAGCACATAGAAATGATTACATTGTACGTGTAGGAGAATCCTTAGGATCTATTTATGGATTTACTTGGGATGGTATTTACAACTATGATGATTTTGTCGAATTTGATGGACTAGATCAAGTACAGAGAGAAGCAATCATGGCAGACTTCGACCGAGGTCAAGATGAATGGTTTACCTTGAAGGATGGTGTTCCTACCAAAGCGGGTACCTCTAAATATCGTCCAGGAATGATTCGTTTCAGTGACTTAAACGGTGATGGCGTTATTGATGTAGAAGACCGTTCTATCATCGGAAATACTCAACCGGATCACTTCGGAGGAATTACCAATAACTTTAGTTACAAAGGAGTAGATTTATCTGTCTTTATGACTTGGTCTTATGGAAATGATGTCTATAATAACAATGTAAGAAGAGGTACAGCTACTGCTATCCCATTCTTCAATAAATATGGTGTAATAAGAGATCGCTGGACACCAGAAAATCCAGATACAGACATGTGGAGTATTTGGGGAGGTGCTGATGGTGGATCTGGTGATGATACTCATTCTTTCTTTGTGGAAGATGGTTCTTATCTACGCCTTAGTAATGTAACACTGGGATACACTTTCTCTAAAGCAAAATTGAAAAAGGCTAGAATTAATAGCCTAAGAGTATATGCCGCAGCAGATAACTTACATGTTTGGACGAAATATACTGGTTTTGATCCTGACGTAAGCGTGGGTCGCAATCAGTTAACACCAGGTTTAGATTGGGATGCTTATCCAAGAATGAGAACAGTAAGAGCAGGCTTAAATATTGGGTTTTAAAACGATTTTGATTATGGAATATTAAGGAGTCATAGAGATTTTTAGCATCTCCATGTTTTAGAAAATTTGATAATCAACTTAATAGGAATTAGTTTTTGTTCACAGAAGTTCTTATAAATGTAAAAATAGAGCTTTCAGATTCAATCGAGGCGCAGAAAGTGGAGTTATGCCGTGTATTATGAGTATTTTTGTAATAGAGAGTGAATTTGAAATACCATTTTCATACTTATCAATTTTTATGAACAAAGACTATTATATAAACTTAACATAAATGAAGATTTTAAATAAATTATTTGTCATACTGGTTATTGGCTCGGGAGGAATACTCTTTTCTTGTAGTAGTGATTTTCTGGAAGAAAACCCTACCAACTTTGTTGCACCAGAGACTTTCTTTAACAATCTACAAGACGCTGAGATTGCAGTAGCAGGAGCATACAATGCCTTGCAAAATGACTGGACATTTGATATGGTTGGTCAACCTGTACATTGGGGAAACAAGGGGGTTGATGAACTCAACACGCCAGGTTGGGCAGGCGGTGGACGCCGAGAATTACACCTTTATCAAATCACTCCTTCTATGGCTGCCATTGAAAATCTTTGGGCAGGGCATTATCGAGGTATCAATACTGCGAATGGTGTCATTGATCGTGTAGGCGCAATGTCAGATGACCTGATTGATGTAGAAGATCGTGATAGAATTGTTGCGGAAGCAAAATTTGTTCGTGCGATTTTATACTTCAGTGCTGTAAAAATTTGGGAAAATATTCCTTTAATCACAGAAGAAGTGACCAATTTGAACGATCTGGAAGTACCACAGGCAAAACCAGATGCGGTTTATGCACAAATCATAGAAGATTTACAAGCTGGTAAAGAATTTTTACCTGCTGGACAAGGTGCAGGGCGCGCAACTCAAGGAGCTGCGACTGCTTTGCTGGGAAAAGTCTATCTACAAATGACAGGTTTTCCCTTGAATCAAAGAGACAAAGCCTCTTTAGCTGCTGCTGAATTTGCGGAAGTTATTGAAAGCGGTGTATACAATTTACTTCCTGAATATGGTGAAGTATTCCAATATACAAACGACAATAACAATGAGATTGTATATGCTGTTTCTTTTGAAGGACCGAGTTTGGAAGAGGGAAGTGCAGTCGGCAGCTATATGGGACCTAATGGTTCTCAACAGAACGGCGGTGGCTGGGGAACTGAATACATCAATCAAGATTTGGTATCAAGTTACGAAGAGCAAGACGTTCGTTTGGAGTGGAACGTTTCTAAGATCAACGTAAACAACGATGCAACGGTCGGTCAAGCAGCTTGGAGACCTTGGAAATGGCATAAGCCAAAACCTAACAACTTCTTGTACGATTCACCTTTTGATTTTCAATACTTGCGCTATGCAGATGTCTTGTTGAGTCGCGCAGAGGCACTGAGCATTGAAAATGGTGGACCAACTGATGAGGCAATAGACTTAGTGAATCAAATAAGAGCCAGAGCTAATGCTACCCTTTGGGAATCTTCTGCCATCACGCAAGATTCTTTCGTAGTCGCACTTTTGGATGAGAGAAGAAGAGAGTTGTGCTTTGAAGGACATCGCCATGATGATTTGATTCGTCTTGGGAAATTTAAAGACGTGATTATGTCTATTGATCAGAGTGCTTTTTGGAGTAGTGCAGGAAATCCTGGTGATAATTATGACGATCATGAAATTCGTTGGCCAATTCCACAACGCGAGATGGATTTGAACCCAGGTTTGACACAGAATCCTGGTTATCAGTAATAATTTTTGAATAACGAATATCGAATCGCTGAATAACGAATGACGAAGTTTGCTAAGCGAGACGTTTACCAAACTTCAACATTCAATATTCCTTGTTCGGTATTCGTTATTACTTCCGATGTGTTAAGTATCCTAACTTAACACGATTATCCGCTCGTTTCCTAACGAGCAAAATTACTTGCCGTTAGAAAACTTGAAAGATCAAACTTTAAGGATTCATTCCTTTTGCTTTTCTAATTCTTGCATGAAAAAAATCCAACTACTCTCACTTTCTTATCTCACCTTCCTCCTTTTTTCTTGCCAACCAACAGAAAAAACAGAATCTTCCTCTAAAAACCCACTTTTCCAACTCATTCCTTCCGCAGAAAGCGGTATTACTTTCAACAATCGCATCACCGAAAACTTTGATAACTTCTTTGCGCAATTCAACTATGTCTACAATGGCGGTGGTGTAGCAGTAGGTGATATTGATAATGATGGATTGGCGGATATTTATTTTACAGGCAATGAAGTGGAAAACAAACTGTATTTGAATAAAGGTGATTTTCAGTTTGAAGACATTACTGAAAAGGCAAAAGTAAGTGGCGGTAAAGGTTGGCACAATGGAGTTACGATGGTAGATGTGAATGCGGATGGTTATTTGGATATTTACATTTGTCGAGGTGGTTGGAAAAACAACGAAAAGGAGCGCGAAAATCTTCTTTTCATCAATCAACAAAATGGCACTTTTGAAGAACAAGCAGCTCAATTTGGACTAGCCGATGAAGGTTATTCTACCCAAGCGGCGTTCTTTGATATGGATAATGATGGCGACTTGGATATGTATTTAATGAATCGTCCAGAACGATTTTTCTTAGACTACCAAAAAGTATTAGAAGGCAAAAAGGCGCAAAATGATTTGTATAGAGACAAACTCTATCGAAATGATAATCAGCAATTTACAGAAATAGGATTAGCATCAGGCATCATGAATAATTTTGCTTATGGTTTGGGTATCGCAACGGCAGACCTCAATCAAGATGGCTTCGTGGATGTCTATGTAGCGAACGATTATTTAGAAAATGATTACCTCTACATCAATCAAGGAGATGGTACATTTCAAGAAAGTATTCAACAATACACCAATCATGTTCCCTTCTATGCAATGGGTGTGGATGCAGTGGATATTAACAACGACGGCTGGGAAGATTTGATCGAATTGGAGATGCTGCCCGAAGATTATAAACGCTCCAAAACCACCATGGCTTCCATGAATACCCAACTATTTGATGATCTCATCAGCAATGATTTTCACCATCAGTATATGCACAACATGTTGCAACTGAATCGTGGAAAAGTAGCAGAAGATCAAGTCTTTTTCAGTGAAATTGGTCAAATGGCAGGTATTGCAAAAACCGATTGGAGTTGGTCGTGCTTGGGAAGCGACTTTGATAATGACGGCTATCGAGATATCTTTATCACCAATGGTTTTCGCAGAGATATTTTTGACAAAGATGCACAAGCTGCTTTTCGCAATTTTATGCGCAGTCCAGCAAGTCGAGAAAATACCGATGAGCAAAACGCAAAGCACATCATCTCCCTTTTTCAATCCAATCAGCTTCAAAATTACCTCTATCAAAACAGTCGAAATCTAACATTTACTAACAAAGCTGTTGATTGGGGACTTCATCAAAAGAGCTTTTCTAATGGTGCAGCCGTCGGTGATTTTGACAATGATGGTGATTTAGATCTGGTGGTCAATAATGTAGAGGGCGAAGCCTTTTTGTATCGAAATAAAGCAGAACAAACAAGGAATAACTATCTGAAGATCAAACTAAATGGCTCGAAAGAAAATCCCTTTGGCTTAGGTGCAAAAATTACTTTGAAATATCGTGATGAGATGCTCCAAGAACAAATCCAATATCACGACTTCAAAACCACTAGAGGCTATCTTTCCTCTGTCGAACCTATTGCTCATTTTGGTTTAGGTGAAACGACAACATTAGAAGAAGTCAAAGTGCAGTGGTTAGATGGGAAAGTGAATATCTTAAAAAAAGTGGCTGTAAATCAAACTTTGATAGTTGAATACAGTGAATCGGCGCAAATCGAAGCAGCAGAAATAGTAACTAATCCACTATTCAAAAATGTGACTTCTACTTGGTTTGATCAGCCTTTTATTCATCAAGAAAATATCTACGATGATTACAAAGATCAAGTCCTTTTGCCACACAAATTTTCCCAATTGGGGCCTTGCATTGCTGTAGCAGATGTGAATCAAGATGGTTTAGAAGATTTTTATGTTGGTGGCGCAAGTGGACAAAGCGGACAGCTCTATTTGCAAGATAGTCAGCGATTTATAGCAAAAAGAAATGTGCTTTTTGAAGCTGAAAAAATACATGAAGATACAGGTGCTACTTTTTTCGATGCTGATGGAGATGGCGATTTGGACCTATACGTAGTGAGTGGCGGCTATGAGTTTCCAATTAACTCCACGCCTTATCAAGATCGCTTGTATTTGAATGATGGAAGTGGAAATTTCACTAAAAGTGATGGACTTCCCGTTATCAAAAGCAGCGGTGCTTGCGTCGTTCCGATGGACTTCGATAAGGATGGTGATTTAGATCTTTTCGTAGGGGGCAGAATCTCTCCCAAACGCTATCCCATTGCGCCAAGAAGTTATTTGCTCCAAAATGAAAACGGCAAATTTCAGGAGGTTACGGAGGCAATTGCTCCAGATTTAGTCAATATTGGTATGGTCACCGATGCTATTTGGGAAGACTTGAATCAAAATGGAGAATACGAATTAATAATCGTAGGCGAATGGCTATCTCCGCAAATATTTGCCTACGAAGATGGTCGGTTCAACACCCCGATAGCTATCGGAACAAATCAACAATTCAATAATTCGAGCGGTTGGTGGAATACGCTTAAAGCCACGGATTACGATGCCGATGGTCAGAAAGAGCTTGTGCTGGGCAATCTAGGCTTAAACTATAAATATAAAGCAAGTCCAGAAGAGCCTTTCTTCGTTTTTGCAGATGATTTTGATGACAATGGAACGAACGATGTTTTTCTAGCAACACCTAATGATGGAAAAGTCGTCCCTATTCGAGGCAAGGAATGTTCTTCGCAACAGCTCCCTGAATTAAAGCAAAAATTCAAAACCTATCAGCAGTTCGCAGAAGCAGATATTTACGAAATATTAGGGAAAGAAAGTAAGGAAACCTTAAAATATGAGGCATATAATTTTGCAAGTTCTATTTTAGATTTTCAAGACTTTAGTGTAGCTTCCTTACCAATGGAGGCGCAACTTTCTAGTGTGAATGGAATCATCGCTGAGGACTTCAATGACGATGGAAGAATTGATCTTCTGTTGGCAGGTAATAAATTTGAATCAGAAATAGAAACCACACGAGCAGATGCTTCTATTGGTTTACTATTGTTGCAAAAAGAAAGTGGAACATTTCAGGCATTGCCAGCGGTAGAAAGTGGAATCTTTTTGCCCTACAACACGAAATCTTTACAAACCATTCGCTTGGGTAAAGAAAGGGATTTGGGGGTATTAGTAGGAAACAACAATAACGAATTATTACTTATTCAGCATCAAAAAACCGCAATAAATAGGGAACAATAGCCGATTCGCCACAAAAGATATGGTTATACTCATTTGTTATGCCCTTTTCAACATTTGTGGCAAGTAGGCAAATCATTTATTTCAAACTTTATCATCGTTATTAATTCCTGTCATGGATTGAGCTTTCAAAATTGGGCAGATGATGAAAACTCAAACAGTTCAAGAATAGGTAGTTAGATATAGATAAGTGTCATTTTTGACCTAGGCTATTTTCTCGTTCATCAAGACAAAGTTTTCTTGAATAACGGAATATCGAAGCAAATATTTAATGCAGAGTAATGAGAAAAGAGTTTGTCAACAAGGGCTGGATATTTGTGTCTAACTACTCAATAATTAATTAAACTATGAAACGACAAATACAGACCAAGTTCCGTTTGTTCGGTTGGCTTGGATTGATCGCAATTTTTACAATCACTGCTTGTGAGAAAGAGGAGAGCTTTGAAGTGACACCTGTTAATTTCAAAGTGACAGCAAGTGCTACTTCACTCACCATGGAAGATGCTGTGACTTACGCTGATAGCTCTAGGAACGTTGCAAAGCGTACTTGGACCTTCGAAGGAGGAGATGTTTCTACTTCCGAAGCAGAAACCGTTGATGTGACTTACAATGAAGCTGGTAGATTTGCGACTACACTAAATGTAGAGTTTACAGATGGAACTTCCGAAGAGCGCTTATTCTACGTGGATGTTGAACCCTTTGTGGAAACAAATTTCGTAGCTGATAAGACAACTATTCTTTTTGGAAATACGATCCAGTTCACTAATCTAACAGCTAACCTTGATCCAGAAATGAACTCTTTTCCAGATTCTGACAAAGCTAAAGCAGGTTTGGAATTAGAGACTTGGGTTTGGGAATTTGAAGGTGGAATTCCTGCTACCAGCACGGAAATGAATCCAGTAGTTCGTTATCTAGAAACAGGGACATTTAAAGTATCTTTAATTGCTAATAGAAACTACCCTGAGCATAGTGATACAGAAGTGAAAGAAGCCTACATCAACGTAGTGGACGTGAATGTACTCTCTCCTATTGCCACGAAATCTTGTGGTTTGGGCTCGGAAGTTTATTTGACTTACGAGGAAGAACTGACTTCACTTGATGAGGAAGCGGTTGCAGGCTTCGAAGTATTGGTAGATGGTGCAGCTACTCCAATTACTTCTGCTGAAATTGATCCTAATGATCCAAACAGCTACTTGTTCAGATTAGAGACGCCTGTTTTAGAAGGACAAAGTATTGCGGTCAACTTCGATGGACGAGTGATTGAGACTGCTGTCGGTTCTTTGTTAGCTCCTTTGGATGGAATTTCTGTAGAGAATAGTGTTGTAAATAACTTTACAGGCAATATGGGTTTTGAAAACGGTAATGTCGGAGCATTTCCACCGGATTGGGGTACATGGAATCCAGATCAATCTGCTAATAATAATCAGTTCTATGAGATCATAGATACAGATGTAGTCAGCGGTAGCCAAGCATTGAAAGTTTCTTACGATGGATTAGGCGAGCAATGGATTTTTGATAACAAGACGCCAGTTCCAGTGATAGACCAAGGGGTTTATCGCGTATCATTTTGGGCGAAGTCCTCCGTAGAGGGTACGACGCTTGATCTTAAAGTGATTGAGAGTGGTTGGGCGACTTTTGATGACGCAGATGACTTTGTACTTACTACCGAGTGGAAGCAATATTCTTATGACTTTACTGCTTCTGCTGATGGTAAAATGGACAGAAAAATTTGGTGGCGAATCTTTAATATCATGGAACCCTTCGATATGTATGTAGATGATATCAAAATGTACTATTTAGGCTGCGAATAAGCCCAAAACACATCATATTTTATACACTATTATTATGATACAAAGTCCCTGCTTTCTGAATGATTGTAGGGACTTTTATATTTGAATCAAGGTTGTGAAAAGACATAAGTTCCAAAGTAGGACATTATGTATACCAAATTGCACAAATACTAAAAGTGCTTGTTGAGAGCGACTTGTTTTGGATTTGGATGGACGTCGAGCCCATCTAAATCCATCGAGGTTTCTTAAGGACAAAAATGGCTGAAAAGCCATTTTTGTCCTTAAGAAACCTCGATCAAATTATGGCGGTTCGATGCCGCCATGATTTGAAAAAAGCAGAGATCAGAGTTTTGCTACTTCAAATCTTCTATAAAAATGTAATTTGGCACACACGGACATGATGGGACCACGGAAGGAATGAATTTGAATTGATTTTCGCAGATTTCACTAAAGATCTGTCCACTATCTAGTCAATCTGTCCGATCTGTGTTCCAATCCTGAAACTTCGTAAAAGTTTTACATCCAAACTATGAAATATACGAAATTCATTCTACTATTCTTGAGTCTATTTTTTGCTGAGCGAGGCATTACCCAATCCTTTTTCCAAGAAATTGCAGTACAAATAGGTATCGAAAAGCAAGAAGGTAGCGAAGGTATCGCCATAGGAGATTTCAATAACGATGGATTAGAAGATATTTATGTGAGTTCTTTAGAAGGTGAAAACCAACTTTATAAAAACCAAGGCAACGGTATTTTTGTAGAAATGGCGGCTAGTACAGGTCTCGCAATTCCTTACAGAACGAAAACTTCTGTTTGGGGCGACTTTAACAATGATGGTTGGCTCGATTTATACGTTGGAAACCAATATGCTCCCGATCAACTCTTTCTCAACAAAGGCGATGAAAATTTTGAAGAGATTGCAGAAAACGCCAATATTTATAATTTTGGGTTGCCACAATCCGTCAATCTTGCTGATGTAAATGGTGATGGCTACTTAGATATTTATGTCTCTAATTTTGAAGCAGAAAATATCCTTTACCTCAATAATCAAAACAATACATTTACAGATTATACCTTAGCATCAGGCGCATTAGACAATGGCAAATCTATGGGGAGCATCTTTTTTGATTATGATCGAGATGGAGATGCTGATTTGTACTTAGTACACGATGACTTTGAACCCAATTTTCTATATCAAAATGATGGCAAAGGACACTTCACAGAAGTGGCGGAACAAGTTGGTGTGAATACAACAAGTTATGGAATGGGCGTAGATGTAGGCGATGTCAACAACGATGGTTGGTTGGATATTTACATCACCAATTTATTTCAAAATATATTGTTGCTCAACAATGGAGATGGTACGTTCAAAGATGTTTCCAAAGGTGCGCAAATAGAAGATTCTGGAATGGGGTGGGGGACAAGTTTTTTAGATTTTGACAATGATGGACAATTGGACATCTACGTTGCCAACGATTCCAAGTTTTCGCCTGGCATTTCTAATACCCTTTATCATAATTTAGGAGACAATACTTTTCAGGAAGTTGCTGTAAACGAAGAAGTAAGTAATTGGGGAAAAAGTTACGGCACTGCTTGCTTTGACTATAATTTGGATGGACGAACCGATATTTTAGTGTCCAATAAGGAGGAATTAGGTTTACAATTCTTTGAGAATCAAATAGAGAGATCAAATTGGGTGAGTTTCAAATTGATCGGTATAGAAAGTAATCGAATGGCAATTGGTAGTAAAATAGAGTTAATAGATCAAACGGGAAAGACACATTATAAAGAACTTACCGCAGGACATGGTTGGACGAGCCAAAATAGTCAATTGCTACATTTTGGATTAGGAGAAATAGAGCAATTGGAGCAAATAAAAATTCATTGGGCATCGGGAGCGGTGCAAGA
>JBCDFY010000081.1:0-27730 GCA_039176995.1 Bacteroidota bacterium | reverse complement strand
TTTTAATGGGTCTATATGATTTAATCTAATGCTTCCAGAAGTTCTTCCAAAGAGACATCACCCCAATCAATTTCATCTGTAATTTTTCGTATTTCACTGTATGTAATTGGTTTATAATTTTGCTCTTTTATAAGATCTTCAAAGGTTACATTTTCTCGAATTTCAACTACCGCATCTCTAAAATCCAATTTTTCTTCATCTTCATTATTAGTAGTTTCTATAACATTTGGAGCAGTCTGATAAGACACTTCTTCTTCTTGAAGCAAACTACCATTATAGGCTGTGCCCTGTTCCAATTCACCGAATATAGCATCCAAAACACTTTCCTCTTCTATGGCAAGTATTTGTTTGATGATGGATAGTTTTTTTGCTTCTAATGTCATTGGTATCTATAGTTATCTAAGAAATCTAACAACTCCTTAAAACTCTCACATTTTGCTGCTATCTTATCAACCTCAATTAACTCTGCGATTTTCAAATTGTGTTGCGTATTAATATAACGTTTTCTTTTATTGGAATTTTGATCAACAATTTTTCCAAGATGCTCTTTTGGTGACTTTATTTTTTCAGGATTAGAGATAGCTTTTATCTTTTTATTCAGCTTGAATAAATTATTGACAGCATCTTCGTCACTCAATAACCAAGCTTCCATCTCTTCATTGGGGATACATATAAAATTAAATTCCGCAGGACTCTTTTTGACAAAAAACGATAAATCTTCTCTCAATTTTTCTAGTTCACGTCCATCTAAATCATGGACTAAGACGACCATATTACAGCCTTTATTTTTAAGCTCTTTTGCATAACTCAAGGCTTTATTTCTCATTTTTCCGCAACCACCACCTGCCTTTCGCTTAAAACGAAGTCCGTCTATGCCAATATATCTATCTATTAATATTCGAATTGTATCAAAATCACTTAAATCTTCTACAATCAAGCCAATGCCGTTAACTTTTGGTTTCTTATTACTCATATTCCCAGCCTGTTTCTCGCCAATACTCACCTAAATTGCCTTCTGTCTCTAAATATTCTTTTAACGATTCATACTCATTCTCAGACATATTTTTATTCAAAGGCTTAACTAAAGTCCCTTCCTCTGTATCTTTGGAAACCAATAGAACATTTTCAGGAGTAACTCTATCTAGCACTAAATCAGAGTGCGTACTAACTACAATCTGTTTCCTTTTAGATTCTTGTTTTATCAGTTCCATAATGCTTAAAAGTAAGCCATGATGTACTGATACTTCGGGTTCCTCTATCAGAAGGATTTCATTTTCATCGCTTATGACATAAAAAACTAAAGCTAATGTCCTAAATGTACCATCTGAAAGTTGATTAAAAGACATACTAATGCCATCTATCAATATGGAAGGCGTCACTACAATTTTATTTCCGAAAGACGCATTTGGAAATTGTTGCACATTGAAGTTAATTTCTTCAACAAGCCCTAAACCTTCTTTTCCGACCAAGAACAAATACTGTTGGAAAATTTCATGATTATTCTGAAAACTTTTATATAGTTCTTTAATAAAGTCAGAATGACCTTTTTTTCTTACACCTTCTTTGGTGAATATTAGCTCATTAGGTTTTACTGAAATGGGACATTTTCTAGGGTTTGTAAATTGTGCAGCACTATAATAGCTTATACCTTGAATGCCTTTTATAATGGGTGAAATTTCTTCGAATTCTTTTTTATCAGTATAATACGACTGTTCTAGGATATCAAAATTCATTGATATATACTCTTCTTCATTATCATTAGATTTATATTCTATGGTTGCCATTTGAATATGATCTTCGTTGTATTGGTCAGTAACGTGTAGAATATTTCCTTTCAATTTATAATTTCTATCCTGAGAAATAGTCAAATTTAGCTCAACAATAGAATGAATATGACCATCAAAATCGTTTGACTTTTTAGGTATGGCTTTGCTAGTACGATCAATTTTAGGGAATAGATAGAGTGCTTGCAATATATTCGTTTTACCTGCTGCATTAGCTCCAATCAAAACTGTGAGTTCAGGATGTAGTTCTACTTCCGTTTCAAGGCAAGAACGATAGTTATATATTGTAGCTTTATTAATCATATCGTTTCGTCAAAATCTCCAAAAGCGATTCTAGCTTTTGCATAAATCTTTTATCATTAAATAAGGGCTGCAAGTTTTCTAATAACTGATATTCTCTTTTTGAAATCGTCACCGTTATTTGTTCCTCATTTTCAGACTAATATTTAGTATTTCTAGTACTCATTTTATCCCTTTCTTTCTAAAATCGCCTTAGCTAGGTATTCTATATCTTCTAACTGTGATCTTACCTCATCCTGCTCTTTTTCCGTCCATTCATCAGGAGTGAAGCTAGTTCTAAGATTAATCAAAGTCTGATCAATAGCCGGCTCCAATTGCTTTGGACTCTTCTGTTTTGCTACATCTGCCATACTCCTACAATTTTACGGTTTATTAAATTGATCTAAGAAGTCTTTGTAATACTGGATTTCATCCAAAATTTCATGAACTTTTGCTTCTATCCATTCTTCTCCCATTTCGGACTTTAATCTATCATACTGGGACTAAATCAGTTGAAGATATTCTTTCAAATCATTCAACTGATTCTTTGCAAATTTTTTCGTCATTCTAGCTTTACTTGTAACCCCCGATCGTCGCAGTTTGTAACTGCGATGCCATACGCTCATCAAAACACATAGCATCGCAAAACCACTTCTAATTACTTATAAGATCTCGTCTTCAACTCCACATTCTCAAAAATCAACTCCTCCTTATGCAAATTCGGCTGCATATCCTCACCATATTCCCAAGCAGCAACGTAGGTGTAATCTTCATCATTACGTAGTGCTTCTCCTTCCTCGGTTTGATATTCTTCACGGAAGTGACCACCGCAAGATTCATTGCGATCCAAGGCATCCACACACATCAATTCGCCTAACTCCAAGAAATCAGCTACACGCAGTGCTTTTTCGATTTCTGGATTGTATTCATCATTCGTGCCCGGAACGAAAACATCTTTATAGAACTCCTCGCGTAATTCGCGAATCATTTTCCGCGCTTTTTTCAAGCCATCTCCATTACGTGACATACCGCAATAATCCCACATGATTTGTCCTAAACGGCGATGGAAACTTTCTACCGATTGGTTACCTTGAACCGCAAACAATTGCTCAATTCTTGCTTTCACTGCATTTTCTGCTTCCTCAAATTCAGGAGAATCCGTCGTGATCTGTGGTGTACGGATTTCTTTAGATAAGAACTGCCCAATTGTGTAAGGAATCACGAAATAACCATCTGCTAGACCTTGCATCAAAGCAGAAGCTCCCAAGCGATTCGCACCGTGATCGGAGAAATTGGCTTCTCCTAAGGCGAAACAACCTGGAACAGTCGTCTCCAAATTATAATCTACCCAAAGTCCACCCATCGTGTAGTGTACTGCTGGGTAAATACGCATCGGTACTTTGTATGGATTTTCGTCGGTAATTTTTTCGTATATCTCAAATAAGTTACCATAGCGCGCACTAATCGCATCTTTTCCAAGACGGTTGATCGCGTCTGCAAAATCTAAGTAAACTGCTAGTCCAGTTTTACTTACGCCGCGTCCTTCATCACAAACATATTTTGCTGCACGAGAAGCTACATCACGAGGCACTAAGTTTCCAAAGGCTGGATAGATGCGCTCTAAGTAATAATCTCTTTCGTCTTCTGATAAGTCTAGCGGCGATTTTTCACCTTTGCGAATCGCTTCGGCATCTTCTCTTGATTTTGGCACCCAAACACGTCCATCATTTCGTAGCGACTCTGACATCAAAGTCAGTTTCGACTGGTAGTGTCCAGAAACTGGAATACAAGTGGGGTGAATTTGTGTGAAGCAAGGATTTGCAAAGTACGCACCACGGCGGTGCGCGCGCCAAGCCGCAGAACTATTGGAGTTCATGGCGTTGGTTGACAAGTAGAAGACGTTTCCATAACCACCTGTTCCTAACACTACACAGTGCGCTGCGTGTCTTTCAATCTCTCCTGTCACCAAATTTCTAGCAATAATGCCTCGCGCCTTTCCGTCTACCACTACTAAATCCAACATTTCATGGCGATTGAATAGCTCCACATTGCCATTCGCTACTTGACGAGACAAAGATTGATAAGCACCAATCAACAATTGCTGTCCAGTTTGACCTCTTGCGTAAAACGTACGACTCACTTGCACACCACCGAAAGAACGGTTTGCCAATAATCCCCCATATTCACGCGCAAAAGGAACACCTTGTGCCACACATTGGTCAATAATATTGACACTCACTTCTGCCAAACGGTGCACGTTGGCTTCGCGAGAACGGTAATCGCCACCTTTGATGGTATCATAGAATAAACGATAGACGCTATCGCCATCGTTTTGGTAGTTTTTCGCGGCGTTGATGCCTCCTTGCGCTGCAATGGAGTGCGCGCGACGAGGACTATCGTGGAAGGTGAATACTTTGACGTTATAGCCCAATTCTGCTAAGGTAGCAGCACAAGCCCCACCTGCCAATCCTGTTCCGACTACAATGACGTCTATTCTGCGCTTGTTGTTTGGCGCGACCAAGTTCATTGTGCCTTTGTACTGTTGCCACTTTTCGCCTAATGAACCGGAAGGTACTTTTGAATCTAGTTTTGCCATGATATTTTTGCGTTTTTCTAATTTTTAAACCTGTATTGACACTTTCCCAACTTTTAGTATTTACTCTTAGTCGTTTTTTGAAAACAATCGTTTGAAAAATCCTTTTTTAGTTTTCCCTTTTTCTAATAGAAACTTAATTGGAAGTGTAAAGCGAACTCTAACTGTTTCACCTTCATGCGTACCAGGAATCCAGACGATATTTTGATTTACCATTTCCTGAACAACTCTAGTACTTTCTTGACCACAACCAGCTCCAATATCTCTAACTAAATCAATGTCAGAAATAGAACCATCCTTTTCTACTGTGAACACTACCACACAAACCCCTTCTACACATTTTCTCCTTGCAAACGCAGGATATTTTAGATTAGTAGATAGAAAGTTGATCAATTCCTTCTCAGAACAAACCCTTCTCTCAGTTTCGTCGGCAATATCTTCGCATCCAGGAAAACGTGGCATTTGTTCTACTAATCTGAGAACTTCTTCTGCTTGAGCACTAAGACCTAAAGTAAAGATCAGAGGTAACAGGAGTGCAACTAACTTTTTCATGGTTAAATATGATTTTTATATTAAAAGACGATTAACCTTAACCATGGTCTGACATAAACTAACCGCAAGATATCGCGCCATAGCTCATTCATTTTAATGCAAAAAACTACCCAACGGATACCATCCAAAAAACATGAATATTGGAATGATCGCAAACAATATAGGTACAATCACTGCGATTAACGCACCAACACCTTTAATAGCAGGCGTATATTTTGGATGGTTTAATCCTAAAGTCTGGAAAGCACTTTGAAAACCATGCAGTAGATGAAATGACAATCCGATCATGCCAAGAATATACAATACCACGAAAATCGGATTACCAAAGGTAGCTTCTACTCTTCCGAACAGGTTTTTAACTGGCTCTTCCGAACCTTCATACATCACCGTTTCTACACTTCCAAACTTCATCGCAAACCAAAAGTCTCCCATATGGATAATTAGGAAAAGTAAAATTAGGATTCCTAACCAAGCCATGTTACTTGCCGCAAAAGAATTCGTTCCAACTGCTTGCGTTACTTTTTTGGCATATCTTTTTCCACCTCTTGCTGCCTTATTCTGTAACCAAAGGACTAGACCTTGCACTGCATGAAGCAAAATACCTGCATACAGTCCATAAGAGATGAACTTAATTAAAGGATTAGTAGTCATAAACTTAGCATAGACATTAAAGCTCTCTCCTTGGTCGTTGACCAAGAGCTGCAGATTTCCTGCTAAGTGAACAACCAAAAAGGATATTAGGAAGAGTCCTGTAAGACTCATGACAATTTTTTTACCAATAGAGGAGGTTAAAAAGTTGGTGAACCAGCGCATTTTCCAAAGATTTGTTTGTTACCGCAAAGTTATTGATAAAACCACATTCTCCCAAGGAAGGATTTGTCTGCAGGCTTTAACATTTTTATTTAGAATGAATCTAAGTAAAAATCAAAAAAATGAAAGCTAGGCTAGGCAAGAATTAAGACACCAGACTCTGATATGCTATCTATGATTTCGGATGTAATCTTTTGGTGTAGTTCCTACTATTTCTTTGAAAACTTTGTAGAAAGTGGATTTATTCTTGAATCCACACTGTAGCGCGATACCAAAAAGGGTAAGGTTCTCAAATTCATCCTTGAGAATTTTCTTTTGCACTTCTTTGATTCTAAAAGTGTTCAAATACTGCTGAAAGTTGCAGCTTGCTAAATGATTGACTACTTGAGAAAGGTACTTAGTGTTGGTTGCCAAACGATCAGCTAACTGTCGAAGAGAAAGATCAGGATCGAGGTACAGCTTTTCTTCATCTAGTAGTTTCTCTAGTGCCAGATAGAGCTTTAGTTCATCAATGCCACGCAGACTACTACTATGATATTTTTCAGAAAGCTGCATAAGTGGAATGTCAGTGTCATCTCTCACCTCTTTTCCGTCTACTTCGAAGGCAATAAAATGCAGCAACTGATGGTCTTCATTGAAAATGGGATAGATCACTAATTTGCAAGGATACTCTTGTCCATTTTTTCGGTAGTTGGTGATTTCATCTTTGAATGGGATAAGTTCTTCCAAACCTTTCCGAATTCTTTGTATGGCATCGGGTTCTGATTTTGCTCCTTGGAGTAAACTTGGCTTTCTTCCCATCACCTCATGCAGCGAATAACCAGTAATGTCTGTAAAGTCATTATTCACCCAGATTATTTTCCGTTCAGGATCGGTTAATATAACTGCTACTTTAGGTATCATGTTTTATTTTTAGTGTTTGATAAAATGAGGCTATGGAGAATTTCAAATTTTATGAAAAATTCTTTTTGTTTAACTTTATTTAACTTCACTTACACAAAGCTTAAACAAGGGCTTAATTTATTGATTAACAATAATAAATGTACTCATTTTTTACTACATCTCCAAATAACATAAAAAGGTCTAGCACTTATAAAAAGTTATGTAATTCTTTTTTGTTGAATTATTTTGAGCCTATTTTTAGTGACACAAAATTGTTATCTGTATCATTTAATTCGTACTTTGTTCCACTAAAAAAATGAAAATCGTTACTCCCATACACCTTTTTCTCTTACGCTTCCAGCACGAAAAAGAGGGATATTTAGGACAGGAGTAAAATGACTCTGACGTAAAATCTCTCTGCTTCTATCTGGAAAATCTCTGTGATCCAGATGGAAGATAAAAGTGATTGGGAGTGAGATAAAAGATATACTATGTCCTTGTTCAAACTTCGTGGAAGATTAAGCACTTCTCAAAATCTAATTTTGGGAATTATAGGTCTCCTCTTGTTCGTAATTTTTTGGTGGATAATGGCGGAAGCCCTTGCTGTAAAACGTCCTTTAGTAGATGGTTATACAACACGAATTCCTACAGTGGCAGAAGCTGAAGGAATGGGTATTGATCGAGATTCCTTACTGCAAGCTGATTCGATTCGCTTTGAAAATGCAACAACTTTCATTAAAGTCTATCCTATACTTCCTACACCGCTCCAGGTTGTAAAGGCTTTTCCCAAACTCCTCCAAAAGGATCAACTAATCAACAATACATTTCTCTCTATTTGGCGAAACTTACAAGGCTATTTTTGGGCAGTTCTCATTTCCATTCCGCTTGGATTTATCATTGGCTTGTATCCACTTTTCCGAGGATTATTTGGCAAGCAGGTAGATGCCTTACGCTATTTGCCACTCACCGCTTTAGTTGGTGTTTTCATCACTTGGTTTGGAATTGGTGAGAGCATGAAGATTTCCTTCCTTGCATTTGGAATCATCGTCTACCTACTACCTGTAGTTATCCAGCGCATTTTTGAAGCAGAAGATGTGTATTTGAAGACGGTTTTTACTTTGGGCGCGACCAATTGGGATACGATCAAAACGGTTTATATTCCTTCAGTTATGTCCAAATTGATTGATGATATTCGAGTATTGACGGCTATTTCTTGGACGTACATCATCATTGCAGAATTGTTAAATAAACAAGGCGGAGTGGGCGCGATGATCTATAATGCTGGGCGGCGAGGACAAGTCCCAGATGTGTTTGCTATTTTATTAGTCATTATAATCGTTGGCTTTTTGCAAGATCGCATTTTTGTTTATCTGGATAAGCGACTTTTCCCTCATAAATACCAGAAAAGACGTTTGCAAGGCAGCCAAGAAATCACCTATGGCATTTATAGTGTTTTGGGTGCAGTAGTGCTGTTTTTGGTTGCATCTGCGCTTTTGGGAATGCTTGGCTTCGAATCAAATACCATTATGATCTACGCGCTGCTCATCGTCTTGATTGCAAGTTTAATTTTAGTAGTTTCTGGTGAGTTCAAGATGTTGGGGAGGAAGACAGCGGATAGATGATGATTTAGAAACATTCAATGGTCTGTTATCCAAATCTTTTTCCTACTCATAAACGGTAAGCCCGTTTCGGTTATTCCTTCTATTAGTATGGTGTATTCACCAGCAATGTCTCCTGCAAAGCATTTAAAATTTATTGCCTGATTTTCGACTTTGACCATAGGGTTCCAATATAGTGTTGTCCGATAATCTGCTTTCGCTGGTTTTTCTTTCTCGTAGTTTGGAGTGTAAAAGGTTTTAGCTGTGTAGTAACCAGGATGCTCCAAGTTGATTGAACCAGGAGCAGGTTGTGTATATTCATCTCCTCTTCTACTTATGAGTGCAATAACTAAAGGGTTACCATACACTGCCTGAGCATATAGTCCAGTTAACACCTCTACCACTGCTATATTTTCAGACTTAATTAGAGAGATGCGATCTCTTGATACAGCTTTTCCATCTAAAGCAATAATTGGAGAACGACCAGCAGATAGTGATCCATAAATCACTCTTTTCCGCCCTCCTTCTCTGATGATTTTAACGCTGGGCACAACCGTTAGAATCAGATCATAGATATCGTTGTACTTAAAGCCATCGTATTGTGGATCGTCTGGTAAAAACTTGTCGGTGGAGGCAAAGTAGAAAATACCTTTTTCACGGTACCGCTCTTTTGCTTCTTCCGCTCTCAAAGTCGCTTTATTTACTTTTGCACGCACTGTCACGCCATCCAAATCAATTGACCATAGGTCGTTCTGCAATATTTTTTCTTGCTTGATCCGCTGAATGTTGAGGTTGCTTTTTTCCGTTGGACTCGGCACCTCAATTGAACCTTGATAAGTGATACTATCTTCAAAAGGAAATTCTTCCAATGAAAAGAGCTCAATATCTACGTAGCTGCTACCTGCGGACTTAGTTTTACCTGCCTTAAATTTTTTTTGCCTCTTCTCGTCGTACTTTGTAGCTTTGACCAGCACATTCGTTGTATCTGGAAACTCCAAACCTGTAAAGTAGAATAGCCCACTTTCGTCTGTTTCTAAAGACATTAGTGCAAACTGTTCTTCGTCTAACACAGTAAGACTTACATTGGCTTTTATCGGCTTGTCGGACTCATATTTTTTAATCTTTCCAGCGATGGTAAAACTTTGTTCTGCAGGAAAATCAAGATTTGGGTATTGACGAGTTAAAACTTCCTGCCACTTGAAGCGTCGCCATGCATGAGTCATTAATAACAAGTCTAGAAAGGTTCTAGTTTTTACGTTATCCTCTTTGAAGTATTGATGAATATTAGTGACCTTTCCCTTCAAATCAGATTGTAGCCAGAGATAGTTCACAATATCTAAACTTGATATTTCCTCATAGATAATGTCTGAATTGTAAATACTCATGGAGGCTTGAGAAGCGATGGTTTCATTAGCTAAAAGTGTAGAAAAAGAGCCAGTTATAGGTTGATATTTATGAATGGTATCAGTTGGAATATTAATGATTGCCTTTACTCTTTCTTTTGGATTTTGGTTAAAGATCAATCGCTCTGCCACTGGACGATTCTGTCGGTCAAAAAGCGTTAAATGCAAGACTCCAGATGGAATTTCTGCTTTCGTAAGCACTAGTGTTTTCCTTTCTTTTTCTTCTATTTCATAATTTAAGAAAACTTGCCCTCGAACCTGACCTATAAGCTGTGTTCCTTCCAAATTAATATTCGTTTGAAAAGTTAATACAATTTGGTCTTTTTGAATGGTGTTGACAT
Organism: Bacteroidota bacterium; assembly: GCA_039176995.1. Classification (GTDB taxonomy): domain Bacteria; phylum Bacteroidota; class Bacteroidia; order Chitinophagales; family Saprospiraceae; genus JAAUTG01. The sequence goes on along the minus strand of JBCDFY010000081.1, from coordinate 17,488 downwards.
TCAAGATATATCCTTTTGGTAATGCTTTGGGTAGCGCGAAGCGTTTTTCTATGCCTTTATATTTTACAAGTACTTCGTATTCTTGAAAGTCGTTGGCAGTGAGTTTAAAGCTTCCCATGCCTTCATGAAGTGTACTAAAGGTTATGACTTCCCTCTTATTAGCCTTTAGTACGATTCCTTCAATATCAATGTTTTCACCTAGTGAATTTTGTGCCTTGAATGCAATTGTGTTTTCCAATCCTTCTACTAAATAACCCCCTTCTGGAAAAAATTGAAGACTAAAATCAGTAGCATCTTCTTTAACTTTCTCCGCTAAAAAATCAATTTCATTGATGATTGGAATGGATTTTTGTAAAATATAATCTGAATCGAAATTGCGCTGATATTGAGTGTAAGCTCTTAGAACATAGTTACCTGTGGTATCATTAAAATTGGTCGCAATAGAAATGGGGGCAGTGCCTTCTTTAATCTTTAATTGATATGAATCGAGGATCTCTCCGCTTGGACTCATCCAATTCACATAGACAATTGGATTTGCATCGAATGCTCTATGAGTTCTGCCATCCACCAAAAACACTTTTCCCCAGATCGTATCACCAGGAATGTAGAAATCTTTGTCATGGCTGATGTAAATCTTTTCAGTGTGATGAGCATTGTGATAGTTTTCAAAATCTGAAACTATTTTTTGTCCATGGGAAATAATGGAATAAAAACTCAGCAAAAGCAAAGCGACTATTAATTTAGGCATGAGAACACGTTTGTTATCTATAAACAATTACTAGAAAAACGATTCTCCTTGGTAATTAGCTGCGGACTATTTTAACAACCATGAACTCACTTAACGAGTAGATCCCGACTCTCCAGCACCAAACCATCATAAGCCAATTGTACACCATTTGGTAGTATAGCTTGCACCTCTTCATGCAAACCCATTCGATGTCCCATATGAATGAAGAAAGTTTGTTTCGCTCCAATTTTTTCAGCCATCGCCAAGGCTTCTTCCAAAGTCAAATGTGAGTGGTGACTTCTTCGTTGTAAAGCACTTAAAACCAGCGTTTTGATACCTTTTAATTTTTGAAATTCTATTGCTGTAATGCTTTTAAAATCAGTTAGATAGGCAAAATCATGGATACGAAAACCTAATACCGGTAATCTTCCATGAAGATATTCAATAGGTGTAATTTTTAGATTTTGAAGATAAAACGGTACATCTTTATCAATTTGATGGACGTCTACTCTTGGCGCACCTGGATATAATTCTTCTCGGAATAAATAATGAAATCGTTGTTTCACTTCTTTGAGTACGCGTCCAGCGGCATAGATTGGAATGCTTGATTTTTGCAAGAAATTAAAGGCACGAATTTCATCTAAGCCAATAATGTGATCATTGTGTTCGTGTGTAATTAAGACGGCGTCAATTCTCTTGACTTTAGCACGTAACATCTGTTGTCGAAAATCGGGTCCAATATCTATCAAGATGTTCAATCCATCGACTTGCACAAAAGCAGAGGAACGCAAACGATGATCTTTGGGATTACTGGATTGGCAAACTTCGCAGTCGCAGCCAATGAGTGGTGTGCCAGTAGAAGTGCCTGTGCCGAGGAAGGTGATTTTCATATCCTTTTGCTAAGAAAATTGCAAAAGTAACCCTTGAGGAATTAAAAATGACAGCGCGAATATAAAATCACGCTGTCACAAGAATTCTCCATCGCAAAGAAGTACGGTTTTTAGAAAGATTATGTTTATTCTTTTATATCTCCTTGATCGCCTCTATTGCTGCTGCTTTCACGTTGGGCATGAACAAATCAATAAATGGCTGGGTATGATCTTCATCCATTTTATCAAAAGTACCCTCTGGAAAGTCTTTGATTTTGATGAACTCTTCTGCTTTTACGCTCGCGCTTGCGTTCGTAATTTTTTCACCCGCAGGATTGAAGATATTGATGGTGACTGTGGATTCGGGTTTGATGCCAGTTAATCCAGGAATCAAAGCTTTAGAAATGGAAATTCCTACGGAGAAATAATAGTCTGCTGTTCCTTTCGGAATTTTCTTTTTCAAAGCTCGCTTCACCATCATCGGAATCGGATAGCCCTCGTCATTATAAGCCACTTTTCCTTCCAGAGTTTCCAATGGCATCAGAGCAATCGTTTTACCCTTTTGCAATTCTTCTTTAATCATTTCAAAGGCTTGCTTTTTGAAAGCAGCATTGCGTTTTTGCGTCACTCGACTAGCCAGTTTAACTTCTCTTTCGGTAGCTGGCTCAGTAGAATCATAAGCATCGACCACGTCTGCACCTAGTAGAAATGAGTAATTAATGAGCACATTTTGGGAGTTGACATCCTGTGCCAACATAGGAGTGCTAAAAATTCCAAATAGCACTGCCGTAAAGATTAAAAACCTCATGTTTGAATCTAGTTTAATTAATTGAAAATGAGCGTAATAAAATCGTTATTCGACCTTATCAAGACGCTGTTAAATCAAAAGTGCTTAGATGGAAATTTTATGCGAAGAGATCGGTTTTGAGGAATTTGAATCTCGTAAGCGTTTTCACTGAAAATGAACGACAAATTTAAACAAAGGTTATCAAGGACAAAGCAGAAAGCCAAAAATTGCGGGAATCAATAGAAAAATATTCTCCTCAATTGATTATTGCAGATTGGATTATCAAATCTTACCTATATTCACCCATTCTATCATTATATCATTATATCCATGTCCAACCTACTCGATAAAGCAGGGCGCGTTCGCCAAGGAGAAGAACTTGACGTTCAATGCTTAGAAGAATATTTGAAACCGCACTTACCTGAAGTTGGAAACATCACTGCCGTTGCTCAATTTAAAGGCGGTGCTTCCAACTTGACTTATCAAATTGACTTTGAGGAGCAATCTTATATTTTGCGGCGTCCGCCAATTGGTACTAAAGCCAAGTCTGCGCACAATATGCAGCGTGAGTTTGACATCATGAGGCAACTGAAACTGCACTATCCGCACGTACCAGAAATGGTTGTCTATTGTGAAGATGAAGATGTAATTGGAGGAGACTTTTATTTGATGGAGAAGTTGATTGGCATGATTCCACGAGCGAATCTGCCAAAAGATTTGGTGCTTTCTGCGAGCGAAGTTCGACAAATGTGTGAAGCAGCGATTGATAAATTGGTCGAACTTCATCAGTTGGATTATCAGGCAGTTGGCTTTGAAACTTATTACAAAGGTGAAGGCTATGTAGAAAGACAAGTAAAAGGTTGGTCGAATCGCTATCACAAAGCTAAGACAATTGATGTGCCGAGTTACGACGAAGTGATGGAATGGCTCGTTTCGGAAATGCCCAAAGATCAAAAAGCGAGCATTATTCACAATGATTTTCGCTTCGATAATTTGGTTTACAACCCGAGTGATGTCTCCAATATCATAGGCGTTTTGGATTGGGAAATGGCAACCGTTGGCGATCCTTTGATGGATTTGGGAGGAAGTTTGGCGTATTGGATAGAGGCTAAGGATCCTTTTTGTTGGCGATTGATGCGCCGGCAGCCAACTCATTTGGCAGGCATGATGAGCAGAGATGAAGTAGCGCGCTATTACTTGCAAAAGATGGGCTGGGAAGATCGAAGTCTGAAATATTACTACGTCTTTGGTATGTTCCGCCTCGCTGTCATCATTCAGCAAATCTATTACCGCTATTTTCACAAGCAAACCAATAATCCACAATTCAAACTCTTTGGTGTAGCGGTGGATATGCTAGAAGTGTATTGCAAGAAATTGATTCATTCGCCTTCGGAAGCATTGAGTCAGTATCCTTTAAGTTTTGGAGATAATTTGCGGTTCTCTAGTAGATTTATGTGGCAACGGTGGTTTGGATAATGTATTTTTTTCACACGAAAGATGAACTTACAACAATACTTACAGAGCCTAATTCCAATGCCTAATGAAAAAGCAGATTTGATTGCTACTCATTTGAAAGAAGCAACTTTTAGCAAACAGGAAATCTTTCTGCAAGAAGGACAAATTAGTCGCTATTCCTATTTTTTGGAAAAAGGGTTCGTTCGTTGTTTCACCATAGATTTGGAGGGCACGGAAATAACTACGCGCATTTTTTCTGCTCCCGATTTCATCAATGATTATCTTTCTTTTTTCAAACGACAGCCAAGTAGGGAAAACTACGAAGCCGTCACGGATTGTGTAGTCAAAACCCTAGACTTCGAGAGTGCGCAATACTGTTTTCACAATATTCCTGAATTCAGAGAATGGGGCAGAATGATGCTGACGATGAATTATGTCAGCTTGCACAATCATATGCTCGCTATGCACCAAGAAACTGCAGAGGAACGATACGCGAATTTGTTGACTCAAAATCCAAGTATTATTCAGCACGTTCCTTTGAAAATCATTGCTTCTTATTTGGGAATAACGGATACTTCTTTGAGTCGTATTCGGAGGAACTTGAAGCGAAATATTGATTTTTAGACGGCCTGCTTACTTAAACCATTAAGGGGAATTTCTTATGTGAACCATAAAGGGACAAAAGAACACAAAGAGAGAACAGTAGTCATTGAATAAAAAAAATCTATGTCAACTCGCCATTTTTAAGTTTATGATAGTTAGATTACTCTAGCTGGAAGTCAATTCAACGATTAAACACATCAACAATCTTATTACTTGTCCTATGGCAAGACAAGCAGTTCTCCCCTACTCTACTTTTGCACCATGATTTTTTCAACAATAATTTTTATCATGGAATTTGTAATCACTGATGTCCCGACTTGGGTTGCTGTACTTTTCATTATTTCTTTCGTTACTCCAATCTATTTGATCGCTCAAGTCGCGAAGAAGGCTTATTTAAGAGCCAATAAAAGTGATGTGGAAGCACAACGCGTCAGTCGAAATATTTACTTTTTCTATGCCGTCTTTTTAGGTATGATTGCCTTGCTTTCTTTGATGGGAGTTTTCGCAGCAAATACCCTTCCACCTAGAATTTTGCTGATTGGAGCATTGCCTTTATTGCTGTTCTATTTTTTGTATATTCGATCTTCTGCTTGGTTCAAAATTATTCTCGAAAATGCGCCATTATCCGATTTAGTAAAGATTCATTTGTTCCGCTTTGTGGGCATCTTTTTCTTCATTAATTATTACTACGGAACACTTCCTAAGCAATTCGCTTTCACAGGTGGTGGCGGTGATATTTTGACTGCCCTGCTAGCAATTTGGGTAATTTATGTCTTGAAACAGAAGAAGAAATATGCGATTTCGTTGACTTGGATCTGGAATGTGATTGGTCTGCTTGATATTCTTTCCGTCTTGGTTACTGCCGTTTTGATTACTAGAGAGGCAGTAGTAACAGGAGTGGAAGGCGTCGCTCAGTTTGGCACTTTTCCATTCAGTTGGATTCCTGCTTTTGCACCAGCGACGATTTTGTTTTTGCACATAGTGATTTTTGGAAAATTACAAGGGAGGAGATAAGACAGTACGCGAGGACGCAAAGTTTTTACCTTGAACCACAAAGGCTCATGGCAGCAAGCTGCAAAATAGAACACATTTTATGGAAACACATAGGCACAGTAGAGACACATAGAAAAGTTATTTTTTCTGCGAAAAAATCTATGTGCAACTATGTGACTATGTGTTTAATTTTCAATATATTACATATTGTTCAAGACAAAAATTTTGTCTTTGTTTGCAAACTTTTATGAGTATGTAGTACAAAGAGAAACAAAAGAATTCTTTAGTACTTTGCCATCTTTGTGGTTGTTACTTGCGCTACCTATGGATTCAAAAATGCTTTTCCTCCCACTTCTGCTATTGGAACACAATTTGAGTATCCACGCGGATCAAACACAAACTGTAAATGCTTCGTTGCGCCAGGTTCTGAGGTGCAAAATGCCCAACAAGCACTTTGTTTGAATTCAGGATAAAAGTCTATGGCACTAAGTCCTTCTTTGCTTCCTTCTCCAAAAGCAGCCTGATCGTAAGCAGTCAATAGTTCTGTTTGCTGCGCTTCTGAAAGTTGTGCAAATGCTTTGCTGTATTTTGCCTCGCTATCGGTATTCATTGCCTTAATACCCTCCCTGAATTTCTGTTGATCGTCTTCAGGCAGAAAATCGTTGGCTAACTGATCCAAAAATTGCGGTACTCCCGCATCTAGTGCACCAGGTGTATCCGTTGTTGGCAACAGTACATCCAGAGCACTAGTCAAGGTTTTTGCTTCTTCTTCTGTTAAGAAAGTAGGCGTCCAAGCTAGTTTTGCATCTGCTTGACAACCAACCAATAAACCCGATAAAACAGAAGTGGAAATTGCTGTACCTCCAATCACCAAAAAGGATTGTTTGATCGCATCTCTCCTATTCATAATTTATTTTTTTTAATTTAATCTTCACTCCTATATACTTTTTGGAAAAATTTTGATTTCATCAAAATTTTTCCAAAAAGAGGCCTCTCGGACAGAGAGAAAAAATCAAAATTTTCAATTTTGATTTTTTTCTCTGTCCAAAGGGATAATTGAAATTATTCGCAGAATAATTTCAGTGAAATGTGAATTTAATATATGTAATCACCGCTCCTTACAAATTCTGCTTATTCAACTCCTTCACCGCATAATCCGCCGCACGCGCTGTCAACGCCATATAAGTCAAAGAAGGATTCTGGCAACCTGCGGAAGTCATACACGCTCCATCGGTAACAAAGACATTTTTGGCATCCCAAACTTGATTCCACTTATTCAAAACTGAAGTCTTGCGATCACGCCCCATACGAGCCGTTCCCATTTCGTGGATGCCCAAACCTGGGTAACTTCCTCGATCTTCTGTTCTTACATTTTTAAAACCTGCTGCCTCCAACATTGCCGCGCCATCATTCATCATGTCTTTGCGCATCGCACGCTCATTTTCCTTAAACTCTACGTCGAAAATGACAGTCGGTAAGCCCCATTGATCTAGATTATCTCTATCGAGCATGATCTTATTCTCATGATACGGTAAGGTCTCTGCAAATGCAGTCATCCCAATGCCCCAACGACCAGGTTCTTGCAAATTCTCTTTCAATTGAGGACCAACACCTAGCTCACGAACTGCGTGTTCCCAACCTCCTCTGCCTGCGCCACCTTGATAGCCCCAACCACGAAGATAATCTTTGCGTGCAGAAGCCTTATCCAAATTCTGGAAGCGCATGATGTAGAACCCTGTTGGGCGACGACCGCTGTAATACTTGTCGTCGTAACCTTCCACATCGGCACTAGCACCTGCTCTGAAATGGTGATCCATTACGTTATGCCCTAGCTCTCCACTTTGATTACCAAAGCCTTCTGGGAATGCCTCGGAAGTAGAGTTCATCAAAATTTGTGTCGTTCCGATAGCGGAAGCGCAGCAGAAAATGATTTTTGCATTGAAAACAATATCTTCTTTAGTCACTGCATCAATTACACGAACGCCCGTAGCACGTTTTTTATCCTTATCATAAAGAATCTCGTAAACGATGGAATTAGGACGTAGAGTCATATTTCCCGTTGCAGTAGCGGCAGGTAAAGTGGAAGAAAGGCTACTAAAATAAGCTCCATAAGGACATCCACGTATACACAAGTTTCGGTATTGACAAGGGGCACGCCCGTTATGCCCTACGGATAAGTTCGCAGTGCGTCCAATGGTTACTTTCCATCCTAATTTCTCGTCCACTTTTTGTCTAAATTCTTGCTCTACACAGTTCAACTCCATTGGTGGCAAGAAATTACCGTCAGGCAATTGTGGCATATTTTCTTTCATGCCATGTATCCCTGCAAAACCTTCTACATAGCTGTACCAAGGATCAATATCTTTATAACGAATGGGCCAGTCTACTCCAAAACCATCTTTAGCATTCGCCTCAAAATCTAGATCGCTCAAACGATAGCTGTGGCGACCCCACATAATCGAACGCCCACCAACGTGATAGCCCCGCATCCAATCAAAGCGTTTTACTTCTTGGTAAGGATGTTCACTATCCCTCACAAACCAATGTTTGTGCCCTTCCCGAACGGTGTAACCTGTTCGACTCTGCTTTGGGTAGTGTTCCTCTATTTCTGACTGAGGTGTTTGTCCACGATTGGGTAGCTGCCAAGGTGCTTTGTAGGCAGTAGTATAATCCGTAACGTGTTCTACTTTTCGCCCACGTTCCAGTACTAAAGTTTTCAGCCCTTTTTCACACAGTTCTTTCGCTGCCCAACCACCACTGATGCCCGAACCAATGACGATGGCATCGAAGGTGTTTTCTTTTTCTGCTTGTAAGTTCAGATTCATTTAAGTACGAGTTTTTCTTTTTTTACCACATAGTAACAATAGTTCCTCACATCAGAACATCACAGTTTTTTTCTTCACAAGGATTAACTGTTAAACAGCTAGAAACTATTGTGATCTCTATGGAAGTTTTCTATACTTTATATGGTCTATTAAGAGCCAAATTAGTAAAATCTTTACATTAACGAAAGAAAAGTAAAGTCTTACCCTTTATTTCAGACAATTATTTTACGAATGGAGGTAGAGTCAGTCTTGCTCATATTTGATGTAGCAACCGATTGCGACGGTGTTTTTTGTACTTAGAGGAAGTCTGTTTTGAAGTGCTTGTAAAACATCTGTTAATTCTGAGGTAGTAGTTACTTGGCGGCGTTTTCCTACTCGAAAATAGGTGTTATCAATTCTTCCTTTATAAATGATCTCTGCTTTTTTTTCATCGTATACGACTACTTCTGGCGTCACCTTTGCTCCCATTTTTTTGGCTAGAGTTTGATAATAATCGTACTTCAATTCAAACGGAATCTTGTACTCTTTCTTGAATTGTTCAATGGTTTCAGGTTTTGAAAAACGATTCGGAAAAACACCGATGAATTCTATTTCATCAGAGGCATATTTTTCGTGTAACTCTCGCAATTGCAAGGTGTAATATTGACTAATGACACAATCTTCCAAAAGGAAAATATAGACTTTGGTATTGTCTTGTGCAGTAATAGTATTGAGCGTAAATAGTAAAAATAGAACGTAAATAATTTTCATAGAAATGCACTTTTTGTATTAAAATCGCTCCTTTATCTCTTCTTCTTCAGGAGCTTCTTCAGAAATATCTTGCTTCAATTCTTCCGCCTCTACTGGTAGTTCCTTTGGTTGTTTAATCGGTCTATTTGGCTTAGGTTTGACAATAAGCAAATCATCCACCGAACGTGGTCGTCCTTCGGTAATCCATCGAAAGCCTGCCAATTTCAAGGTTTCGTGATCTGTGCCTTCCATGGGTTCTAATTTAGCGGTAGGCTGTTCGTAGAATTTGATTTTTTCAACTTCATTATTTCCGAAATAGAGCAACATAGATGCACTCTGTGTTTTGTTAGCACCGACGTAGGCATCTTCATCATCCAGCGCATAATAAACCGATTCGGCATTGCCTTTTACATCCACTTTGGAAAGCTCGCTATCTATGAAATAGGCGACGCTGTTATTGCCTTTGATTTGGTTGAAGAAAAATTCATCAGGACTATTAATGATGAAGGAATTTTGATAGAGAAAAATGCGATCAATTTTTTCATCTTTCAAGCTCATATGAATCGTATCGGCGGTGAATTGTGAAGTATCCGACCAAACGATAGGATTTTCGTAGAAGCGGAAAATGGAGTCTTTGGTGCTGTAAGTTAGAGAGTCGCAGAGGGATTGCAAATCACTCTTAAAAATGCGGACATCAGGATAAGCAAAGAGCGTTCGGCTGGTATCAATGCGTTCTATTTTGCGAGCTAATTTGGGGCGTTTTGGAAGTATTTGGGCGGAATCTTCTTGAACTAACGTTTGGTTTAAATCTTTCAGAATGCTGTCTTGTGTAGCAAGAAACTGCTCTAGGATACGATTGGTGGTGTCTTGAGTAGTTTCTACATTTTGAGTATCAATAGTGTCTAAAACGCTTGCTACTTCTTGATTTTCGATACTATCAATTGATACAATCGCCGAATCTTGAACGTTGGTTACTGTAATGGAATCTGTTATCAGTTTCTTTGCCATAAAAAAAGTATCCAACTGGCTAGTCGAAATTAAAGTATCCGAAGACAGGTATAACGAATCATTTTCAATGACCGTAATCAGCAAAGGTCGTCCACCACTGGCTTTGAGGTAATCGGTATTTTGATTATACGCTGCCTGTTCTGCGACTATAGTAAATTGCTGCGAAGTATCTTGCCAAATGACATTGCCAATTGCTAATCCAAGTCCCGTTTCGTTGTCGTAATCCACTTCATCGGCTTGTAAGATTTGGGGTGGGTCGCTGATGTAAGAACGTCCGCGAGTTTTGTAAATCTCTTTATCGGAATTATAGATAATGGTCTGTGCGGCAATGTATTGCGTGGAATCTTGATAAACCGCGTCCCCTAGTAAGGTGACTTCATTCGTTAGATCGTTATATTTTATGGTATCTGCGGTGGCGTTTCGGTCGTTTTCTACGAAAGAAGCCTCGCCAATCAAAGAGTAAGTATCGGTTTTGCCTTCGTAGCGAATGATTTCGCCCACGGCTTGCTGCTGCCCTTTTACGAATTGCGCATTTTCTCGGAATTCTGCGAGTTCATTTTCGGTGTCGTAGAAACCATCTTCGCAGTAGATTTGCGTAGTATCACTTTTGATTAAGGTTGGGCCTAAAAAATAAGCGGTTTGCGTAGAGGTATTGTATTTTAAGGTGTCGGAAAGCATATTGAATTCTGGGTCAATCACGACGACGCTGTCTTTGAAATAGGCTTCATTAATGTCGGTATAGAAATAGCCGCGTTTACTGGTGAGTTGGGTTGTTCCATTGGTTAATAGCGCACCTGTAAAATAAGAAGCCACTTTGGTGTTGAGGTCATAGTCCAATTCTTCGGTGAAGAGTTGCTGTCCTTTACTATCTAGGACAACTTTGCTGTAAAGCGTTGCGAGTTTTTGTTCGCCATCGTAGTTTAAAGAATCCGCAAAAACGTTGAGCGAATCGCCCTGCTGAATGATAACATTGCCTTGTGCGACCACTTGATTGCTATTGGTAATGATCGCCGAATCACAGTACATATAAACACTGTCTTGGCGGAGCTCTACATTGCCTAGGAGTTTTTGGATGAGTTCGCCATCGTTTTGGATGATGTCTAAGGTATCGGCGAAGTCGATGGTTACTTTTTGGGAGGCGGTGTCTTGGTTCAAAGATCGAGGGGTTGGGCGTTGAGCGAATAAAGTTAGTGCTGAAAAAATAGCGAAAAAGAAGAGGCTTAGCTTTTTTGTAAAAGCATGGTTAGAAATTAGATATTTATGCACTTTTGTTGCTGTCATTTTTTATGAGAATCAGGCACGCAAAGGCGCGAAGACGCAAAGATTTTTTATAGAAAGTTATCAATTTAGAGAAAAAACTATCTCAAACAAACTCGAACTACTTCAAACTAATATCGAACTACCCTAGATTAAACGCCAACTTTTAACACTAAGATTTAGCTACTGTTGCCCTTAACCCTTCACTAACATTTCTGCCGCACTTTCACCGACTTGTGTTCCAATGGCGACGCCCATGCCGCCCAATCGAACAGCGACGCCTAAATTCGATTCAACCATCTCAATAATTGGCTTCTTTTGCTCACCAACGCCCAAAATTCCACTCCACCATTGCTCAATTTCTACTTTTTGGTTCGGCAAAATTACATTTTCTAGCAAATTGAGTAGCGCATTTTGAATTTTTGTACTTTGTCCAAATTGATCGGTTTGTTCTTCGAGGGGGGCGAGATTTCTGCCGCCGCCAAGTAAAATTCGATTGCCGATATTTCGGAAATAGTAATAACCTTGATCGTAATGGAAGCAGCCTTTGAATTTTAAATCAGGAATGGGTTGAGTGACCAATACTTGATTTCTGGCAGGTTGGAGTTTTAATTCAGGAAGCAGTTTTTTTGCAAAACCATTGACCGTCAGCAGCACTTTTTCACTTTTGAATTCCCAGCCATTTTTGCAGTGAACAGTCATGCCATTCTGTACTTTTTCGATACATTCCACTTCTACACCATAGAGCATTTTTACGCCTACGCCTCTCGCTAATTGTTGCAAAGTTCGAATCATTTTCGCAGGATGCAATTGTCCTTCCAATTGGCTTTCAATTAAGTGACTAATCTCTTGAAAACCAAAGGCTTTTACTTCTTCATCGCTCACTTTAAAAGCATCACTTTGCCCTGTAATATTTTGAAAAGCACGATTGAATTCAGGTAGCTTTTCCAAGCATTCTTCAAAAATTTGTTCTTCATTTGAGCGAAATAATTCATAGCCATTATGATGTTGGTAATCCATATTTTCATCTCCAACCTTTGCTCGCAATTTCTGCAAGCCTTTCCATCGCTGCTCTACCAAATTCCAAACTTCACTTTCACTATGTGATTGCAAATCTGCCAGCAGTTCCGTTGGACTTCCAAAACATGCAAAACCTGCATTTTTGGTGCTTGCACCTTGCGGAATAGCAGCACGTTCTAGCAAAAGTACGCTTGCTTTCGGAGCTAATTCTTTCAAGTGAATAGCTGCATTCAAACCAACAATTCCGCTACCAATGATGATATAATCAACGGATTGGAGGTAAGTCGTTTGTTCCCAAAAACTGATGGAGATGCTTGACATTGTCTTAATCTTGTTTGGCAAACTTACAAAGTTTGAAGCATTTGCGTTTCCAAGAAAAATACCGACTTTTGATTCATTATTTACATAAACAAACAAAACGAATGAACAACCGAATCCTCTTTTTTGCTTTACTTCTCTTTTTTGCTGCTTGCAACACAGAGACACCTTATGAACTATCTGGCGAGCTTAAAGAATGGCATAAAATCACTTTGACTTTCGATGGTCCAACACTAGAAGAAATCTCAGAGGATAATCCGTTTATGGACTATCGTTTAGAAGTACTTTTTGAGCAAGACGGTAAGACTTTTCTAGTGCCTGGCTACTTTGCTGCGGACGGCAATGCAGGCGAAACCAGTGCAACGAGCGGCAACAAATGGAAAGCCCATTTCGCTCCCGATGCGGCAGGTACTTGGACGTTCAAAACTTCTTTCCGAAAGGGCAAAGACATTGCCATTTCAACAGACAAGAGTGCTGGAGAAGCCTTGGAATTGGACGGTACAGAAGGTAATTTTGAAGTAGTTAAAACCGATAAATCAGGCAAAGATTTTCGAGCACAAGGACGAATTGTAGTTAATAGAGACAATCAATATTTTCAGCATTTGGGTTCGCAGAAATATTTCTTAAAAGCAGGTGCGGATAGCCCCGAAAACTTCTTGGCGTATTATGAATTTGACAGCACTTATCGCCATCCAGGAGAAGCTAGAAAAGGAGAATCTGACCCAACGGAAAACTTGCACTTTTATCCTACACACGAAGCGGATTGGAAGGCAGGTGACCCAACTTGGAAAGAGGGAAAAGGTAAAGCAATTATTGGCGCATTGAACTACTTGGAATCCAAAGATATGAATGCGGTTTACTTCTTGACAATGAATATTGGTGGAGATGGAAAGGACGTTTGGCCATACACCAATCACGAAGAACGCTTTCGTTTCGATTGTAGTAAATTAGACCAATGGGAAGTCGTTTTTGAGCATATGGAACGCTTAGGTTTGATGATGCACGTCGTGACGCAAGAGACAGAAAATGAGAAATTATTGGACGATGGAAATACGGAACGTGAACGTAAAATTTACTATCGAGAGTTAATCGCTCGTTTTGGTCATCATAATGCCTTGGAATGGAATCTGGGAGAGGAAAATGGACCTGCGCCATTCTCTCCTAATGGACAAGATACCGAGCAACGAAAAGCCATGACCAAGTATTTAAAAGCAACGGATCCATATCAGCATCCTGTGGTTCTACACACCCACGCTTGGAGCGGACACAAAGACGAAATATTGACTGATTTGCTTGGTTTTGAACCCTTGGATGGCTTATCTTTTCAGGTGGACAAGCGCGCGCAGGTACATGATGAAATCGTCAAGTGGGATTCGCTTTCTGAAGCCGCAAATCATCCTTGGCAAATCAGCATGGACGAAATCGGATTTTGGCACACAGGCGTGATGCCCGATGAGGTAAATCCAAAACACGACACCATTCGCCACGAAGTACTTTGGGGAGCACTGATGGCTGGTGGAGCAGGCGTAGAATGGTATTTTGGAGGACTTTACCCACATAATGATTTGGCTTGCGAAGATTGGCGTAGTAGAAAAAATATGTGGGAACAAACGGACTATGCCATTGACTTTTTTCAGGAGCATTTGCCATTTTGGGAGATGAAATCAGTGGATGAATTGGTGAATGAAAAAACGGCTTATTGTTTTGCTAAGGAAGGCGAAACTTATGCGTTGTATTTTCCAATTGGTTCATCTGATATTCGCAAAATTGATTTGGGAGAAGCTAATGGTAATTATGCAGTCAAATGGTTCAATCCAAGAACGGGCGGCGATTTGATGGAAGGAACAGTTGCTGAAATCAAAGGAGAAGGCTGGCAGCCAATTGGGTTGCCAAAGACGGAAGTTGATCAGGATTGGGTGGCGTTGGTAGTAAAGAAATAGCGATCTGATACTGAGGTGTCAAATCATGGAGATTTTAAAAACCTCCATGATTTCTACCTTAAGCCTTTTTGAACAACCAAAAGTTCTGCTAACCCAAATTCCCTCATTTCTCTATTCCCAAATGCTCCAAAATATACGTTTTCCGAATATCTTGATGAAGATGCGTTAAGGCTTGTGAGAGTAGCTTTTCGATGTCTTGAGTTTCTCTTAGCATCTGCGCTTTAACCAAAGAAAAATAAAAATATTGATCTGGTAATTCTTGCTCAACACTTGCCAACAGTTTTTCTGCTTCTGCCCTTCTATTGGCTTGACTTAGACAGTAGCAAAGATTTAATTTTAGCATCGGAGAATTGGAAAAAGGCAGGAGCAATTCGTAGAGTCGGATGATTTCATTCCAATGTTTTACATCGCGTTCCTTCGTAGTCATCTGCTTACTTGCGATCAGCGCTTCAAGATAATATCTATTGAGCGTTGAGGGTTGTTCTAAATAGTAAAATCCCAATTTCAACAACTCATCATTCCAATCTGATTTTTGCTGCTCAAAGAAGGAAATCAATTTTCCATCTTTGATTTTTGCTGGAATTCTAGCCAAATGAAAACAAAAAAGAGCCAGTAAATTTTTGCTCGAAACTTGCTCAAATTTATTCATCAGCATTTTTCCCAACGCCAAGGCTTCCAAGCACAAATCTTCATTGACAATCAGTTGTACTTTTTCGCTAAAAGAATCGAAGCCAATGTTGAAAACGGCGTAAAGAATCTCTTCTACTAAAGCGACTTCTGCTGCTGCTACTTGCTCGAAAGCCACCTCTGGAGAAGTATTTCCTAGTTCATTACTTAGGCTCGTTTTTGCTCTTTTAATGCTTTTATAAATGGCATCTTGCGAGAGTAAAGTACATTCACTGATCTCTTTGATGTGCAAACCAAAGATGTTTTTCAGTATAAAAAGTACTTTGACTTTGTTGGAAACCTTTTTCGATTTAGAAAGCAGTAAAATCGTTTGCAATCGCAAGTCTTCGTTCAAGGCTGTTGTTGTTGTTTCCGTTGGAAAGGAGGTGATTGTGGACATTCGCTCTTGCTTTCTCAGCTGATTCAGCAAATCATTTTTAGCGACAATGAAGAGCCAATTCTCTTGCTTATCAGGAATCTGATTGGGTTTCCAAATCTTCAACGCCTTGTAAAACGCATTCTGAATAGCATCTTCAATTTCGCTCACATAAGCTGCACCGAACTGATTGAACAGCGCGGCAAACAGCTTTCCGTGATACGTCCGAAAACTCGTCTCAATGACCGAAGTAGCCTTATTCTTCATACGTCATAATGGGTCTTATTTCCGTTGTTCCACCCCACAAATGACAAGGACAGCTTTTTGACAATTCTATGACTTGCTCCAAGTTGTCTGCTTGTAAATAATAGAATCCACCAATCATTTCCTTCACTTCCAAGAACGTCCCATCTTTCACAATACATTCTTTTCCAGTGATTTGCACACTTCTTTCTTCCAATCCTTCTCCCGCAATCAAATGCCCAGCCGCTCCCAATTTTTCTGCCCAAGCCATGTGCGCCATCATTAATTCTTCTATTTCTTTAGGAGACAACTTCTGCAATTGTTCCGCATCTTCGTGTAAAAGCAATAAGTATTTTTTCATGTTTGTCGTTTTTTAAATTGTTTTATCTAAAGACACGAGCGTAAGTTGGTTTTGGACACTTTTTTGATTTTTTTTGAAAAAATTTAGTGCCGTTATCAGACAAAGATAAAGTTCATTGGTTTGCGTTTATTAGATCAGTTGAGCTACTTGATGGTGGGTTAAATCAGTGGATTAAGACTTGCCAAGTTTTGTAAACTTGGTAAGTCTAAGCTGATAAATCAACAGGTTTGACCCACTACCAGCTACTTTAATTGTTCTAATGGCTAGACCTTATTCCGAGAATCAGATTAACTGGACAGATTGAATCTACGAGCGACATGAATATGTACAGATGTAGACAGCTGTATCATACAAGAAAAACCCCTACCTTTACAAGCAAAACGAATTGAGTTTAATGAAGTCAAGATTGACCATAGCGAAGCTAAAGAAAGCGGCAAAGGAATTCTGTAAATCTGAATCAATGCATAGCAACAAAGGACTATTTGGAGTTACTGATGGCAAAGCAGTTGGGACATATATTGAACACAAATTTCAGGCTCATTTGAGTGAGCATTATATTTACGAAAAAGGCTCATCTGCCAAAGGCATAGATTTACCTGATGCGCACATTAATACAGATATAAAAGTAACATCCATAAGACAGCCACAGTCCTCTTGCCCTTTCAAAGATGCGAAGCAAAAGATATTTGGTTTGGGTTATAATCTACTCTTATTTGTCTATAACAAAACAGATGATAGTTCTACAAAAGAAGCGGTATTGGACTTTGTAGGTTGCTCATTTTTGGAGAAAGAAAGAACTGCTGACTACACGACCACTTACAGAATTAGGCAAATGATTGATGATGGAGCTAATCAAGAGGACATCATAGCTTATCTGAATGACAAAAATATACCTGCGGATGACGTAACGCTAAATCTGATTGCGGAAAAAATTCTTACTGATACGCCAAAGCAAGGTTACCTAACAATATCCAATGCCTTGCAATGGAGACTTCAATATGGTCGAATTGTTAAGCTAACAGAAGGTATTGAAGGGATTTCAAAACTAATAGATAAGGTGACGAGATGAAAATATTCGATGCTAACATATCACCTTATCTGATTGATTTTTTTAAAGCAAATTTCAATAAGATTGACACTCTTGAAGGTGCAAATAAGTTCATAGAAGAGCTTTGTGGTATTCAGTTCTTTTTTCAGAATTTAGAAGAGCTATTTGAATTTAAACAGAAAATAAAGAATCTAACAAATACATTTGAAGAACCGAATAGACGGGCTTACGGAGATTTTCAAACGAATGAGGATTTGGCAAAT